>DAIRFM010000293.1:0-3129 GCA_036795025.1 Burkholderiales bacterium
GAAAAAGCAAATTACCATCCGGCTCGACGAAGACGCCATCACCTACTTCAAGGCGGTTTCCGAGGAAGTTGGCATACCCTACCAAAGTCTGATCAATCTCTATCTTCGAGACTGCGCCGCCGCGAACCGGAAGCTCAATCTCACTTGGAAATAGGCAGGCCTCGCCGAACTGACGCTCAAGGACTTCGAAGCAGCGGAGCCAATACCCCCTTGCCCCGCAAACGGGGATGAGGCCGGACACAGCCGCACCTGCGTACGGTCGTGTGCCTGCCGAATCCGAACGGCTCCGGCGCGAGGTGGAGAGGGCTGGGGTGAGGGGGCTTTCAGTAGAACGGCGCGGCGATGCCTTCGGCGGCGAAAGCCCGCTGCGTCGCCGGACGCGCCATTACCGTATCGAGCAAGCGCGCCAGATGCGGCCGCTTGCGCGCCGGATGGCGCATCCCGCGCGTCCACCGGCACAGCATCAGCAGATAGGGATCGACGGCGCGATACGCTGCGCCCAGCAGAAACGGGCCCGTGCCGGCGGCGAGCGCGGCCTCGATCAGGTCGAGCATATCGCCGATACGGCTCTCGGCATGCGCCTTGATCTGCGCCGCCGCGGCGGCATCATCGGCCAGGCGCTCCGGATAGAAGTAGAGCAGGAGTTCGGCCTGCACCGTGTTGGTGAGGTAGACCAGCCACTTGTAGAACTCCGCCCGCTCATTGCTGCCGAGCGCGGGCGCCAGCCCCGCCGCGGCATGGCGGTCGGCCAGATGCAGGCAGATCGCCGCCGCCTCGTATAGCACCAGGTCGCCATCGACCAGCACCGGGATGCGCCCGGCCGGGTTGAGCTTGAGGTACGCGGGACTCTTTTGTTCGTTCTTGTTGCGATCGACCAGCACCAACTTGTAGTCCGCGCCGATTTCCTCCAGCAGGATATGCGGCGCGAGATTGGCATTGCCGGGGTAATAGTAGAGCTGGTACATGGCTTTTCCTCGAGGCTGGAATGGCTGCGCGCCGCAGACGCGGATTATGCGGTGAATTGCGGATGCCCGCGCAAACGCCGCTACCGGCATCGGCATCGCGGCGCGCTTGAAAACACGCAAATGGTCATTTATAATTCCGGAATGGACATTTCAGTCACGCAGTTCAAGCATCACTGCCTGGAGATCATCCGCCGCGTGGAGCAAACCGGAGCGCCGGTCGCGATCACGCGCCGCGGGAAAGTGGTCGCGCAGCTGCGCACGCCGGCGGTTTCCAAGTCCGGCAGGGCGCAAAAACCCTGGGAACGGTTGCGGGCGATGGGCGGACGCTTGCTCGCCGACCCCGGCGAATCGGTTATCCGTGACAAGGATTTCGAGGCCTTGCGTTGAGCGTGCTGCTCGACACCCATGTCTGGGTGTGGTGGCTGACGCCTGACTCGCCGCTATCGATCGCGGAGCGTTCGGCACTGGACGCAAAGGCCGGGCGCGGCGAACTGTTTCTGGCGGCCGTCAGCCTGTGGGAAGTCCAGATGCTGGCCGCCAAGCGCCGGCTGCAGCTGCCGCTCCCCTTTCCCGACTGGCTCGCCCAAGCGGCCGACGATCGAATGATCTCGGTAATCCCGCTCGACATCGACGTGATCCTCGCGCTCGACGCCCTGCCCAAATCCTTCCACGGCGACCCGGCCGACCGCCTGATCGTAGCGACTGCGCGCGCGCGCAAGCTGCCGCTCGCGACCCGCGACGCCACGATCCGCAAGTCGCGTGCGGTTAAGCTCTGGAAGGTCTGATAGGTTCGATTCGGCCGCCACCGTCGCGGCTGGAGCGACCGTGTCCGAAGCACCGGCGGAGATGTATACTCCACAGCAATGTACGCATTGGAGGTAATCATGAACATGCCTGGAATCGAGTTTTTGATCGACCGCATGGGCCGGAAGAAGGCGGTTCTCATAGACCTGAAGAAGCACAAGGAACTATGGGAGGACCTCTACGACGCCTACGTCGCGCATCGCCGCCGCAACGAACCGCGCGAATCGTTGGCGGCGGTGAAAAAGCTGATCGAAACCAAAGCCAAGCGCAAAGCGCGTGGTTGCCAGCCCGGCAAGGACGAGCCGGCACGAGTATGATTGATAAAGTTCTCAGCTTAGGAGGTTCGAATGTCGAATCAGCTTGAGATTGTTGAAGCCCAGGCATTGAAACTTTCTCCCGAAGAACGGGCGCAGCTCGCGGATCGGTTGGTCACCAGCCTCTTCAAGGACGAGGAAATCGAAGATGCCTGGGCGGTGGAGGTGGAGCGCCGCATCGAGGAAATCGAAAGCGGCCGCGCGACGCTGATCCCCGCGGCTGACTCCATTGCCAGAGCCCGCGCCGCGATCAAATGATCCCTTCGGTTATCGTAATGGCGAGAGCTGATCGCAGCCCGCAAGGCGGGCACCGTAACCGAGGAGTATAATTTTCGGACTGTCGTTTGGAGCTACCCTATGGCACACACATACACAGAATTGGAACGCGAAGCGCGCCTGCTTTCTCCAGACGAGAGGGCGCAGCTTGTCGACGCTTTGCTGGACTCTCTTCGCGAGGCAAAGCTCGGCGAA
Organism: Burkholderiales bacterium; assembly: GCA_036795025.1. Classification (GTDB taxonomy): domain Bacteria; phylum Pseudomonadota; class Gammaproteobacteria; order Burkholderiales; family SG8-39; genus 2-12-FULL-64-23. The sequence goes on from DAIRFM010000293.1 coordinate 2,555, forward strand.
GTCGAGGCGGCTTGGGCAGTCGAGATCGAGCATCGTGTGGCAGCCTACGAGCGGGGTGACGCCAAATTCGTTCCCGCCGAAGACGTCTTTGCCAAGGCAAGACTGATTACTGGATCGTGAACAGGGCCCGCTTTCTTGAGCAGGCAGAGGCCGAGTTCCTCAAGGAAGTCCAGTACTACTCGGATGTTCAGGCCAAAGGAGCCGCGCGGTTTCGAATGGCGGTCGAGGAAGCTGCGGCTCGCGCGCTCGCCTTTCCCATGGCCGGCCAGCCTTACCGTTCCAGGACTCGCCGGGTTTTCGTAAAGGGCTATCCCTTCTTTCTGGTGTACCGGCCCGAAACGGAAGGCGTCGTGGTCCTGGCGGTGGTGCACGAAGCCCGCCGTCCTGGCTACTGGTTGACCCGGGCACGCTGACCCGTTCTTGCTGCGGCCGTATCACAACGGCCAGCGGGTCCATGCCCATACCGCAGGCGGAGTTGTACCGCATCGACGAACTCAAGCATGCCGCACTGTGGGGACGGGACCGGCATTGGCAGGCGGTGACCTTCGACGGCAGGGTGCTGCGGCAGCGCCTGA
>DAIRFM010000294.1:0-2190 GCA_036795025.1 Burkholderiales bacterium
ATCCAGTCCATCAGTCGGCTCCCCGTTTCAGGAAAACGAAGACGAGCTGGATCAGGCGCACGACGATCAGCAGCGAGAGCACAGGCAGCCACACCGTGTACAGCCACTGCGGCACGCCGAGCGCGGGGGAGGTCACATCGTAGCGAAAGTCCTCGTAGGCCATGCGCGTGCCGAAAACCGCGAGCGTCGCAAACATGGTTGTCGACGCGAGCAGCCCGAGCAATTGCACTACTCGGCGCGTCGCTGGAGTCAGACGATCGACAAAGAAATTGATGCTGATATGGTGGCCTTTGACGAATGCGCCCGCGGCGCCGACCAGGGTCATGACCACCATCAGCCAGACCGAGATCTCCTCGGTGAAGGCGAACGAGATGTTGGTGAAGTAGCGCACCACCACGTTCGCCATGGTAATGATGCAAAGCAGCGCCATCGCGCCCGCCGCAAGTGCTTCTTCCAGCTTTACCGGGAAGGGTGGCTTGGCCGCCACTATAAAGTCTTCGTCGAGCGCGTCCGGCTCTGCCATTTCAGCTCCTGAAAACAAAGTGCCCGCCGTGGGCGGGCACTGCGGGTGCGGCCGTAGCTGCTATTTCTTCCGGCTGGCGACAGCGGCCTCGGCCTTTTTCACGAGGTCGGATCCGATTTGCTGCGCCCATTTGTCGTACACCGGCTTGACCGCCCTCTTGAACGCGGCGAGTTCATCCGCGGTGAGTCGCGTGACAGTCACGCCAAGGCCCTGTATTTCCTTGACCAGGCTGTCGTCCTGCGCCGTCAGGCCTTTGCGCGCCAGCGCGAATTCCTGCTTGCCTGCTTCGATCGCGGCCAGCCGGACGATTTCGCGATCCTGCGGCGTCCACGATTCCCACACCTCCTTGTTGACGACGAAGATCAGCGGATCGGCGACGTAGCCCCACAGCGTCACGTATTTCTGGCTAAGCGTATGCAGTTTCGCCGCAGTGAACACCTGCAGCGGGTTTTCCTGGCCATCGACGGCGCCCGAGGCGAGCGCCGGTTGCGCGTCGGCGAAGCTCATCTGTGTCGGATTCGCGCCTAGCGCGGAGAATATGTCGTTGAACAGCGGCGAGCCGACGACGCGGAACTTGAGTCCCTTCATGTCGGCCGGCTTGTGGATCTCGTGCTTCGAGTTTGTCACTTCGCGAAAGCCGTTCTCGCCCCAGGCGAGCGGCACCACGCCCGCCTTTTCGATCAGCTTGAAGATATCCTTGCCGACCGCGCTCTGGATCAGCGCGTCCTGCCCGGCGTAATCCTTGGTCAGCCACGGCATCGAAAACAAATTGAGTTGCTTGATCTGCGGCGACCAGTTGATAGTGGAGCCGATCGCGAGATCGATCACTCCCTGGCGGATCGCGGTGAACTCGCGTGTCTGATCGCCGCCGACCAGCGATGTTCCCGGATACTGCTTGATGTTGATCCGGCCGTTGGTGCGCTCGCGCACCAGGTTGGCCCAGATCTCGCCGCCCTTGCCCCAGGGGAAGGCGGTACCCACCACCGTCGACAGGCGGTACTCGGCCTGGTATTTGCCTTGCTGCGCGGCAGCGGGCAGGGCGAACGCCAGGGCGGCCGCGGACAAAATCAGCAACATGTTTCTACGCATCATTTCCGGCTCCTTTAAAGTTTGCTCTTCGATTTGGATGCAAGGGTAGCACGCCGCCATGGGCTAGGCTACGGATCGCTTGCGGCCGTCACTTCTCACAAAATGGATCAACTCCTGCAGCAGCTTTTCCGCGGAGATGCGCGCCACGTCTTCCAGCGTGCGCGCATAACCGATCGGAATGCGCGGCGCGCCGACGCGCTTGACCGGGACGCCGAGTTCTTCCGCGACCGTGGCCGCGACTTCGGCGCCGAACCCGGCCGCCTGCACCGCTTCGTGCGCAACCAGCAGGCGCCCGGTGCGGGCGGCGGAGGCGAGCACCAGCTCGCGGTCCCAGGGCCAGATCGTGCGCAGGTCGATCACCTCGACCGACACGCCCTGCTGCGCCGCCTGTTCCGCCGCGGCAACCGCGGCATGCACCAGCTTCGACCAGGTGACCAGCGTCAGATCCGTTCCTGAACGAGCCAGGCGCGCCTTGCCCAAGGCGGCCGTGTGCTGCGGCGGGACCTCGCCTTCGAGCCCCCACAGTTCCTTGTGTTCCATGTAGATGACCGGGTCGCCGCAGGCGATCGCTGCGGCGA
>DAIRFM010000294.1:2200-3111 GCA_036795025.1 Burkholderiales bacterium
GCTGCGAGCAGTTCGTAGTTCTCAGCCGGCGTCGCCGGCGCCACGACCACCAGGCCGGGGATATGAGCGAACCAGGCTTCCAGCGATTGCGAGTGCTGCGCGGCCGAGGCGCTCCAGATACCAATCGGCAGGCGCGCCACCAGCGGCACCCGGCCCTGGCCGCCGAACATGTAGCGGTTCTTCGCCGCCTGGTTGACGATCTCGTCGATCGCGCACAGGGCGAAGTCGGCGACGCGCATTTCGACCACCGGGCGCAGGCCGGTCAGCGCCATGCCCACCGCGGCGCCCATGATGGTCGCCTCCGAGATCGGAGTGTCGATCACGCGCGCCGCGCCGAACTCCTGCTGCAGGCCACGGTACTGGCCGAAGATGCCGCCGTGCCCCACGTCCTCGCCCAGTGCGATCACGCGCGCGTCCGCGCGCATCGCTTCGGCCAGGGCCTGGCAGGCCGCCTGCGCGTAGTTCATCAATGCCATTGGCCGGCCCCGGTGTCCTGGATGTCGGCATAGGCCTCGGCGGGCTCGGGTGAGCGCGCTGCGCGCGCGGCCGCGAGCGCTGCCTCGATTTCCGCCCGCGCCTCTCGATCGACTTCCGCGATGCGCTCAGCCGTCACGCCGAGCGCGGCCAGGCGCCGGCTGGCCAGCTTGAGCGGGTCGCCCTCGATCGCGCTCTCCACTTCACCTTGGTCGCGATAGGCCGCCGCGTCCACCGAAACATGGCCTTTCACGCGGTAGGTGAGGGCATGCAGAAACTGCGGCCCGGCGCCGGCGCGGATGCGCGCCACCAGTTCGCGCGCCGCAGCGTCCACCGCAAGCACGTCGTTGCCGTCCACCGTTTCGGCGGGGAGGCCGATGCCGCGAGCGCGCGCCGCCGCGCCTTCGCCGGCGGTCATGGCGTCCGTTGCCGTGGTC
>DAIRFM010000295.1:0-3108 GCA_036795025.1 Burkholderiales bacterium
CGCCGGCGCTGCGCCGGGGTCAGGCCGCGCGGGGCGGTAGTCGAGCCGGACTGCGCGCCGCCGGTCTTCTCGGCCCAATTGCGCTCGAACAACTGGTTCACCAGCGCCGCGACTTCGCCGATCTCCGCTTCGGTGAAGTGGCGGGCCAGCATGCCGGACACATCCTCTATCATGCGGCTCTTCTGGCGCTCGTGGATGGACTCGGGCGTGGGGCCGACAAACACCATGCCGAATTCGTCCTGGCCGTCGTCGTGGTAATAGCTGACCTCGATTTCCGCGGCCGACTCGGTATACGGGCAAAGCGCTTGCAGCGCCTCCTCGATCAATTCGCGGAAGCCGCGGCCGACATCGCCAGTCCAGCAGATTTCCAGGGTGCTGCCCTTCGCGTCGAAGACCATGCCGGGTTCGTCTTCGTAGACGCTCCTCGCATCGACGAGATTGTCCTCGTCGATATAGCGCAGCCAGGGACGCAGTGCCGCTTCCACTTGGGACGGGGTCGTCTCGGCCCGCAACGGGATTGTGCCGTGTACGTGTACTTCGATGCGCATATTGGACTCCAAGTCCGTAATTATACGCCGCAGCAACGGACGTCCGCCCCTATTTCCGCCGAACCCCGGCGGTGCCACGCCCGCTCGGACGGGATGCAGAACCGGGGGCGCTTGCCCACGGGGCGGCCTCAGCCGAGCCGGCTGCGCGCGATGATCTCTTCGCAGCGCGCGCCCCTGGGCAGGGTACCGAAGGCATGCCCCCAGTCGCCGTCCACGCGCGAGCTCACGAATGCGTCGGCGGCCGCGGGTGCGGCGTGCTGCGCCATCAGGCCCGCCTGCAGCGCCAGCGCCGCCATTTCGACGATGCGCCGCGCGTGCTGCTCGATGCCGTCCGTCTCGGCCAATTGCGTCTCGATGGCGTCGACGAAGCGCGACAGGCGCCGCTCGCCGCTCGCGCCCTCGCGTAGTTCGCGCAACAGCACCGCGACGCTGTCCGGCTGCTTTTGCATCGAGCGCAGCACGTCCAGGCAGGCGACGTTGCCGCTGCCTTCCCAGATGCTGTTCACCGGCGCCTCGCGGTAGAAGCGCGCCAACGGCGCTTCCTCGACGTAGCCGTTCCCGCCCAGGCATTCCATCGCTTCGAACATGAACGCGGGATTGCGTTTGGCGAGCCAGTACTTGGCCACCGGGGTGAGGATGCGCGCGAGCAGCCGTTCCTGCGGGTCGTGCGCAGAGCGGTCCAGGGCGCGCGCCAAACGCAAGGCGAGGAGGGTTGCCGCCTCGGTTTCGAGCGCGAGATCGGCGAGCACGTTCTGCATCAGCGGCTGCTCCACCAGGCGTCTGCCGAACGCGCTGCGATGCTCGCAATGGTGCAGCGCCTGATTGAGCGCGCCGCGCATCATGCCGGCAGAGGCAACGACGATATCGAAACGCGTCAGGTGCGCCATCTCGATCAAGGTGGCGATACCGCGCCCTTCGGCGCCTATCCTGCGCGCCCAGGCGCCGTGGTACTCGATTTCGCTCGATGCGTTGGAGCGGTTGCCGCACTTGTCCTTCAGACGCTGGATATGAATGCCGTTGCGCGTGCCGTCGGCAAGCGAGCGCGGCGCGAAGAAGCAGGTCACGCCGGCGCCGGTGCGCGCAAGCGTGAGAAAACCGTCGCTCATCGGCGCCGAGCAGAACCACTTGTGGCCCTCCAGCGCATAAGCGCCATCGCCCAGTTCCGTGGCGACGGTCTGGTTGGTGCGCAGATCCGAGCCGCCCTGCTTTTCGGTCATGGCCATGCCGACGGTCGCGGCGCTTTTTTGCGACAGATGCAACGGGCGCGGGTCATAGGCGTCGGCGAGCAGCTTCGGCTCCCACTCGGCGGCAAGCGGCGGATCGTTGCGCATCACCTGCACCGCGGCAAAGGCCATGGTGACCGGGCAGGAGGTGCCATTCTCGGCCTGGTTCCACAGATAATTGAGCGCCGCACGCGCGACAAACGCGCCGTCGCGCCGCGTTTTCCAGGCCAGGGAATGCAGTCCGGCACCGAAGGCGAGCGCCATCAGTTCGTGATACGCAGGATGATAGTCGACGGCGTCGACGCGCTCGCCGAAGCGATCATGTGTGCGCAGTTGCGGCAGGTGGCGGTTGGCCTGGTCGGCGAGCAGCTGCATGCGCTCGCTGCCCACCAACTCGCCCAGCTTGTGCGCCCGTTCCCCGATCCAGGCGCCGCCTTCGCGCGCCACCGCCGCGCGCAGGATGGCGTCTTGCTCCCAGGCGTTGTAGCCGACGAGCAGCGGCGGCTGATTGCTTGCTTGCTCCACTGGTGCAGCGGCACGATCGTTCATGGCAGGTCCTCCGAAAAAAATCCGAGAAGCCGTTTCAGATTTACCGAAACGGCCTCTGACTTAGGGGAGCATGAGGGGATGCGCCCCGAAGGAAGTCCCCTCGGGGGATTTCCCCTCATTTCGTAATCAGCTCTAAATGTCGTCGAATGCGCCGTGCCGGCCTTTGCCCGAGGCAAAGCGTCCGGCGCCCTGAATCGCTTCGGCCAATGTGCCCGCGCCATTCGCCCATTCCTGCTCCATCGCCGCGCGCACCGACAGGCCGTGCTGCCGGTAGGCCGAGTTCCGGTCGGCGCGCACTGCGCCTTGCGGAAAGCGCGCGATCTCGAGCGCCAGCGTTTCGGCCGCCTGCCGCGCCTGGCCGCGCGGCACCACACGCTCGCACAAACCGATACGATACGCTTCTTCGGCGCCGATCTTGCGCCCGGTGAGGATGATGTCCATCGCGCGGCCCATGCCGACGATGCGCGGCAGGCGCACCGTGCCGCCGTCGATCAGCGGCACGCCCCGGCGGCGGCAGTAGACGCCGAACAACGCGTCTTCCTCCATGATGCGTATGTCGCACCACAGGGCGAGTTCCATGCCGCCGGCCACGGCTGCGCCGGCGACGGCGCCGATGACCGGCTCGTCCAATTCCAGGCGCGAAGGCCCCATGGGGCCGCGCGGCACCGGCGCCGCGCCTTGCGCGGGGCGTGCAGGTTGCGGTTCCGCTCGGACTGGTGTTTGAAAGTCTACTGCCAAGAGGAGGGAAAAGCAGCCACCCCGGCACAAAATGGTCTAAAATCGCGCCC
>DAIRFM010000050.1:0-8670 GCA_036795025.1 Burkholderiales bacterium
GCGCCGCCAGCGACGGCTGTCGCAGCCTTACATCGGCATTGTCGGGTTGGGAATCTCGCGTTCCAGCCGGCGCCGAATGGCTTCTATCACCGCCAGATTGCTTGTGACTACCGGCACCTTGAAGCGCCGCTCGAGTTCGGCAACCGCGTCCAGGGCTCTGAAGTTGGTGCAGGAAACGAAAATGCCGTCGAAAGACTGCGAGCCCAGACACTTCGCCGCAAAATCGACGATGTCCTGGGGACTCGGCGTCGCAAGCTCTACGTTATTGTCGATTCCCATGCCGTATGCGGCCACCACCTTGCGCGTCGGAGTGCTTGCCGCGCCGGCCACGGCCTTGGTCAGCTCCTCTATGTACGGGGTAATGACCGCGATTCTCTGAAACCCGCGCCGGTCGAGAGCCTCGGTAACCGCCGAAATGGTCCCCAGGGACGGACAGCCCGCTATCTCGCCGAGACGCGCGCAGATTTTACGGTCGTAGTCCAGGCCGAACAGGGATCCTGCGGAAGTGCAGCCAAACACCAGCAGATCGGGTTCCGCCGTGCCGACGTCTGCCGCCGCCTTCGGAGCGTGCTCCTCGATCATCTTGATCTCCGCTTCGCGCGTCGTCGCCACCAGGTACATGCGCGCCGTATGCACGGTGCACAGATCCCCGGGCAAGGAACGGTGCAGGTCCACCTCCATTACCGTATTGGACGAGGGAACCGCCAGGCCGATGCGAAACAGCGTTGCCTTTGCGTCACGACTGGCTTGCAACATGGATTTGCTCCCAAAAATGCTCACGCGGGCTTCCCGCCCCATCCTCCGCCTCCGGCGGTGCGAAGCACGATGCGATCGCCTGAATTGATCGAATGCGGTCCGCTCTTGGAGGACAGCGCGCGCCGCACGCCTGAGGCCTCCACGATCGAGAACTGCGCGCAACCCCCGCTATCGCCGCCGTTGATGCCATGCGCCGCGCTCACGGTGCGCTCCCCCAGCACCGACAGGGTCATGCCGTCTTCAAGCATCTCGATCACCTTGGAGCACCCCCCTCCCCCTTGCCAGCGGCCCGCTCCGCCGGTTTCGCGGGCGATACGATACTCGACAAAGCGCAGCGGCATCGAGGCTTCAAGCGCCTCCATCGGCAAATTCATGGTGTTGCCCATGTGCACGCGGATGCCGTGCAGCCCGTGGTGACCCTCCCTCGCGCCCATGCCGCCGCCGATGGTTTCGTAATGCACGAATGAACGCTTGCGCGCGGTATCGAAGCCGCCCAGGGTGTAGACGCAGGCCGAGCCGTAGCTGCCGGCCGGCACGCGGGTTGGATACACCTGCCCGAGCGCGGCCAGCAGGATATCGACAATGCGATTCGAAGTTTCGGTATTGGCCGCGACCACAGGCGAGGGATAACGCGCGTTGACGATCGAGCCCTCCGGCGCGATGACCGTCGCCACCGAGTATGCGCCCGAGTTCGGCGGTATGCCGCCCCCGACAAATCCGAGCAGCGTGTAATACACCGCGGAAGCGGTCACCGGGAGCGGCGCATTCACCGGTCCGCGCGCCGCGGGCGACGATCCGGTGAAGTCCACGGTGAAGTTGCAGCCTTGCTTGATTACCCGGGCGACGATCTTCAGCCGCCCCGTGCCTTCGGGCTCGTATCCGTCGCCATCCAGGCTCTCGCTCCAATTGACGTCGCAATCATCGAGCTCCTCGAGCCGCTTCCTGACTTTCAGATGACTATAAGCCTGCGAGTCCTTGAGCACTGCCGACAACAGGCTTTGGCCATAGGTCCCGGCCACTTCGGCGAGACGGGAAACGCCGCGCAGATTAGCAGCCTGCTGGGCGCGAAAATCCCCCAGCCGGTCTTTCGGGATGCGCACGTTGGCCAGGATCAATTGCAGCAGATCCTCGCGCACCTTGCCGCAGTCGATGATTTTCACCGGCGGTATGCGCAGGCCCTCCTTGATGATCTCGTCGCAAATCGAGGAACTTCCCGCGGCGATGCCTCCTACATCGGGCCAGTGCACCCGCGTAGCCACGAACGCGGTCAGCTTGCCGGCGCAGAACACGGGAGATACCAGCGACATGTCGGGCAGGTGCGTGCCTCCGAGATAAGGGTCGTTCAACAAAACCGAGTCGCCTTCCCTCCAACTCGCGGGCGCAAACGCGTCCAGCGCTGCGCGTCCGGTGAAAGGCATGGCGCCCAGGTGCACCGGAATATCGTTTCCCTGCGCCGCGACGCCCCCGTCCAGGTCGAGAATCGCGCATGACAGATCCGCAGACAGGCTGAGCAGCGGCGAGAAAGACGTGCGAATCAGCACCGATTTCATCTCTTCGCAGATCGCGTAAAGGCTATTACGCACGACCTCGAAGGTCACCGGATCCGATTGCAGCAAAGAGTTGCCAGACATGATCTTGCCTCCGGGAGTCAGGCGACGGAAATCAGCACGCTGCCATCATCGGCGATGCGCGCGCGCGCCCCTTCGGGCAGCCAGATCGTCGCCCCCGCGCTCAGCAATACGCCCGGACCGTCGATTTCCAGCGCCTGCCCGGCCTGCGCCAGATCGAGCGCGGGCACATCGCGAATGCTGCCATCACGGTTGAGTATAGGCATATGACTTCGAATCGGGCTCGCCGAGCGCTGCGCATGGTCCTTGACGCGGCCGCTGTAGCGCCCGACGAAGGGGACGCCCAGGCCGACAACGCGAAGGTTGACGACTTCGGGTTCACCGTCGGGCAGATCGAAGCCGTACTCGGCGCGGTAGATCCGGCGAAACTCCTGGTCGATCCAGGCACCGTCGGGCACGGCTTCGTCTATCGAGCCCAACGGCACTTTCAGTTCGAACAACTGGCCGCGAAAGCGCACGTCTGCGTGCCGCGCGAGGCGAATCTCCTGCGGCGCGACGGATTCCATTGCAAACAGCTGTCTGATCTTTTGCAGCAGCGGAATGAATGCGCGCTCGAGCACGTCTGCGTCGAGCTCCCTGGCGAGCCTCATGATCGAGCGGCTGACGTCGTGCCGGACCCTGGACAATGTGGCGCCAAGGGCACTGAACATGCCCGGTATCGCCGGGATCGCAATCTCCGGAATGCCCACCTCGCGGGCAATCGCCACCGCGTGCAGCGGGCCCGCGCCGCCGGAAGGCACCAGGCAAAAATCGCGCGGATCGAGGCCGCGGCGCACAGTGGCCACCCGCACCATCGCTGCCATATTGGCAACCGCAATATCGATGATCGCGTGGGCCGAGCGCGCGAGCGTCCAGCCTTTCGGTGCCGCGATATGCTTGGCTATCGCCCGCTCGGCAAGATCGCAGCGCAGGACGATCCCAGATGCGGTCAGTCCGTCGGCGCGCAAGGTGCCGATGACGGCGTGCGCATCGGTAACGGTCGGGAGTTCGCCGCCGAGGCCGTAGCAGGCAGGGCCGGGCCGCGCGCCCGCGCTGCGGGGCCCCACTTTCAGCACGCCCGCTTCGTCGATCGCAGCGATGCTGCCGCCTCCGGCGCCAATCTCGAGCACGTCCACTACCGAGCTCAGGATCGGATAGCCGCCGACCTGCCGCCCCTCGGCCAGGGCATCGGCGGAGAACTCGCTCGCGATCCTCGGCTCGCCGCGCAAGATGACGCCGGCCTTCGCGGTGGTGCCTCCCATGTCGAAAGCCAGGACTTCCATGCGCCCGAGCGCGGACCCGAACTGCGCCGCGGCTATGATTCCGGCTGCGGGTCCGGACTCCACCAGATGCACGGGATACTTGACCGCGTTCTCCGGCGAAGTGAGCCCGCCGCTTGATTTAACGACATAGAGCGCCTCGATCCCCATCGACGCGGCGCCTTGCGCAAGCCGCTTCACATAGTCGCCGACGGTTGGTCCGATGTACGCATTGACCACCGTCGTGCTCGACCTCTCGTATTCTCGGATTTCCGGCGCGACGTCGGATGATGTGCTGATGAATGCGCCAGGCAGCGCGGCGCGCAGCGCGGTCTCCACGGCGATCTCGTGTGCACCCGACGCGTAAGCATTGAACAGGCAGATCGCCACGGACTCGAAGCCCTCGGCCGCCAACCGGTCCGCCAGCGGCCGCAGATCCCCGATCGGCGTGACCACCGAACCGTCGAACGCAAGCCGCTCCGCGATCTCGAACCGATCCGCCGACGGAACCAGCGGCTCGGATATTTTTTGATCGAAGCTGTACAGTTCGGAGCGCGCCTGCCGCCGCAGTTCGATGACGTCGGCAAACCCGGCTGTCGTCACCAGCGCGGTGCGCCGCCCCTTGCGCTCGATCAGGGCATTGGTGCCGACGGTGGTGCCGTGGCACACGGCGGCCCGGCGCAGGTCGACGAACTGCGCAATCCGCTCGAGTGCCGCGAGCACGGCCCGCGCCGGATCATCGGGCGTCGAAAGCACCTTGAACGCATCCGCGCAACGCCCCTGCGCATCGATGATCACGGCGTCGGTAAAGGTGCCGCCGACATCGATGCCGATCCAGAACTCCTTCGTTCGGCGGCCGGCGCCGGGCGCAATCATGGCTTGAGCGCGGACCTTACACGGAACGTCACGCCGAACGTCTCGCGTTCTGCTCTATGTCCTCGAGTCCGTCGACAAACTGGTCCATGTAACGCTTCAGGCTCACGTCGACGCGCAGGAACCGCCGGCCCAGGCCGCGAAACGACAATGAACAGTCCTTCACGATCACGCCGCGCCTCAGCAGTTGCTCGAACACGCGCGTCGAGTCCAGCCCCGCGTCGAGGCTCTCCGCGAGGAAGAAATTCGCACGCGATCCGGGCACCATGCGGAAGGCGCGCAGCGCGGACATGCGCTCGGCGACATAGGCGCGCATCTCGACGATCATCGAAACCGTGCGGCGCGCATGCTCGTCATCGTCCAGGGCCGCGATCCCGCCGGCCACCTGAAGGTGCCCGACATTCCAGGTCGGCTTGAGGTTCCACAGGGCCCTGATCACATCGGGCGCGGCGACGCCAAACCCGAGCCTCAGCCCGGCCAGCCCGTAGGCCTTGGAGAACGTGCGCAGCACGATCAGATTGCCGAACTTGCGCAGCAGTTCGAGCCCGCCGGGCGTCTCGGTGAAATGTATATAGGCTTCGTCGAGCACCACCAGCGTGTCGCCTGCCGCGGCGCAAATCCTCTCGATGTCCGCTGCGTCCATCAGCCGGCCCGTGGGGCTGTGCGGATTGGTCAGAAACGCGATGCGTACATCATTCGACTTCATTGCGGCGATATACGCGTCGATCTGAAATTCGAAGCCGCTTCCCATCGGCACATAGACCGGCACCCGGCCTTCGTTGATCGCGTACAGGTGGTAGACCGGAAAGCACGGCTCATACATCAATATGCGCTCGCCCGCCTCCGAGAATGCGCGGATGATGCAGGCGATGAGTTCGGTTTCGCCGGCCCCGCACACGACCTGCTCCGGCGCGAAGCCGAACTTCTCGCCTATCTTGTGTCGCAGCTTTTCCGAGGTCCAGTCGGGGTAAAGGCTCAGCAGATTCATCGCGGCGGACACGGCCGCCGCGGCCTTCGGCGACGCTCCGAAGGGGTTTTCCGCAGACCCGAGCTTTGCCACGGAGTCGATGCCGATTCCATAGGTCCTCGCAACGTGCTCGCTCGACAATCCCGGTGTGTAAGGCTCGCCGTTGAGGAGTATGTCCCTGACGTGCAGCATGAGATTTGCCTTTCCGTTAGTTAAACTGGGTGTTGAAATCCAGCGCGTGTCGGCTCTATCCTATCATCCTGAGCGCAGCGGCGAACCAAAGTGAGCTTGCGCTGGCCCGATGCCCGCAGAGCGGGAGCGGCCGGCCCCCGCTCACTCTATCGAGATGATGGCGCCACGGTCGATGACGATGATCCGGTCGACCATGCGCTCGGAGTGCTGCAGATCGGACTCGGAAAGAATAACCGACATGCCCTCCCGCTTCAGGTCCACGACCACTTCCACCAGCCGGTGCGCGAGCGCCGGCGCCACGCCTTCGAACGGCTCATCGAGCAGCAGCAGCTTGGTTCCGCACATCAGCGCGCGCCCGAGCGCCACCAGTTTTTGCTGGCCGCCGGAAAGCTGCGAGCCCTTGCGCGGCGCGAATTCGCGCAGTTCGGGAATCAGCCCGTAGACTTTTTCCAGCCGCGCCTCGGCATCCGCAACATGCGCCGCCCACGCCGGCACCAGCACGTTCTCCTCCGCCGTGAGATCCGGGATCAGGCGGCGATCTTCCGGCATGTAGCCGATACCGAGCCGGGTGCGCGCGTGGGTCTTCGCCGCAACCAAGTCAGTGCTGTCGAATGCGATCGAGCCGCTCGATACCTTGAGCAGCCCCATGATGCTTTTCATCAGCGTCGTCTTGCCGGCGCCGTTGCGCCCGATCAGGCCGGTCATGCTGCCGGTGGGCAGCTCCAGCGACACGTTGCGCAGGATCTGCACCGACTGGATCGCGACGTTGAGCTTGGCGACGCTAAGCATTTGCCGCGCCCTGCTGCTCGTCCATCCGGCGCAGCTCGCCGCCAACCACGTAGCGTTTCACCTCGGGATCGCGCAGCGCAATCTCGGGCGGCGCATCCGCGATGATGCGGCCGTCATAGAAGGCAAGCACGCGCTGCGCGAAGCGGCTCACCACTTCCATGTCGTGCTCCACGAACAGCACGGTCGCCCCCTCCGCTTTGACCGCCGCCAGCACCATCTCCATCATGCCGAACTTTTCCTCCGCCGAAACACCGCTGGTGGGCTCGTCGAGCAGCAGGATCGCGGGCTTCGCGACCATGGTGAGGGCGATGTCGAGCAGCTTGCGCACCCCACCCGGCAGCACCTGGGCATTCTTGTTGCGATAATCGGCGAGCCCGAAGCGCACGAGGATGCGCTCGGCCACTGCCTCGGCAGGCGCATCGTGCCCGGGGACGTTGGGCCGGCCGCGCGAGAAGAATCCGCCCAGCCCCGCGTTGCGCAATACCACGCCCAGACCCACCATCATGTTCTCGAACACGCTGAGCGAGCTGTAGAGCTGCGGGATTTGAAACGAGCGGCAGATGCCGATGCGCGTGACCTCGCGCGGCGACAGCGCGGTGATGTCGCGCCCCTGATAATGGATGCTGCCGGTATCGGGTTTGATATAGCCCGTGATCATGTTGATGAACGTGGTCTTGCCGGCGCCGTTGGTGCCGATCAGGCCGACCACCGAGTCCTGCTCGATCGCGGCATTGACGTTCATCGCCGCGGTCACGGCGCCGAAGCGCTTGTTCAGGTCCCGGGCGTCGAGTACCACCGCCATCTCACGCCGCCTTGCGCCGGTTGAACAGCGACCAGAGCCCCTCGGGCAGGAACACGATCACCAGAAGCAGCGCGATGCCCAGGGTCATCTGCCAGGTGTTGGGCGAAAGGTCGTACGCGACCGTGTGGATGATGCCGAAGATCGCGGCGCCGAGGAAAGGCGCGACCACGCTCCCCGTGCCGGCAAGGATGGTGATGAATAGGAACTCGCCCGAGGTGGTCCAGTACGCCATGTCCGGATCGATGTGCCCGACCGTGGTGGCCGCCAGCGCGCCGCCTATGCCGGAGAGCGCGGCGGCGATCACGTACTTGACGTGGATCGCCTCGCGCACCGAGGCCCCCATGTACTCCACCCGGATCTCGTTGTCCTTGATGGCCGCAGCCAGCTGCCCGAGCGGCGTTGTGAGATAGCGGTTGACCAGCAGGGTCGCGAGGAAAGCGACAGCGCAGCCCGCGACGAGCACGACGTAGCGCACCGACGCCTGATCAGGCCGGACGCCGAACACCGTTGAGGGCAGGATGTTGATGCCGTCGGTCGAGCCGAGTGCTTCGCTCTTGACCAGCAGCCCGTAGAGGATCATCGACAGCGCCAGGCTCAGCAGGCCGTAGAAAATGCCGCGATAACGCGCCAGCAGAAAGCCCAGGACGAAGGCGATGAACGCGGCGACCAGAGCGCCTGCGATCATTTGCAGCAGCATGTCGCTGATGCCGAAAAAGCGGCCGAGGCTGCCGGCGGTGTACGCGCCGATGCAGTAGTAGAGCGCCTGTCCAAACGACACCAGTCCGGCCCGCAGCTGCAGCAGCAGGCCCAGCGCCACCAGGCCTTTGGCGATCGCGATGGTGGCCAGGAACATCGCCCACTGCGGCAGCACCGGCCCGGCCAGGACCAAGGCAAGCAGGACGATGCCGAGGATGAGCAGCGTGTAGTCTCTTTTCATATTTTTCTGGGTTCGGCGAGGCTGAACAGCCCGCGCGGCCGGAAGGCGAGCACCAAGGCCATGACGAAGTAGATCACGAACAGCTCGACCGCGGGCGCATAGTGGATCGCGGCCGAGCGCACCAGCCCGACGATGACCGCGCCCAGCGCGGCGCCCGGCAGGCTGCCCATGCCCCCGATCACGATGACGGCAAAGGACAGCACGATGATCTCCACGCCCATGCCAGGCACGACCGAAACCGTGGGCGCGGTGAAGGCGCCGCCCACCGCGGCGAGCATCGAGCCGAAGGTGAAGGTCACCAGATAAAACCGGTCGACGTTGATCCCCATCGCGCGGCTCACTTCGGGATCGTGGATGACGGTGCGCAGCAGTTTGCCGACGCGCGTCCCCCGCAGCAGCAGAGTAAGTCCGGCACCCGAGATGACCGCGATACCGACCAGGATCAGGTTATAGGTCGGATAGGTCATCTCGCCGAACTCGAAGCTGCC
>DAIRFM010000051.1:0-8658 GCA_036795025.1 Burkholderiales bacterium
GCCGGGTCTTCTGCCCGGTAACCGGGTTCGCGATCTCGACCGGCTGCTGCCTCGATCCGCCGCCGATAACCACCGGCGTCCCGCGCAATTCCGGATAGCGCAGCAGTTCGACCGACGCGTAAAACGCGTCCATGTCGACATGGATGATACGGCGAAGGTCCGCTGTCACCGGATAGGCCTCGGCTCACCTGCCGTGCGCGCGAGATCAGTCACGGGGAGGAGGCCATTTCAGAATGGCCGAATTGGCCGGTGATCTAAGGGAGCATGAGGGGATATATCCCCTCATGCTGAAATGAACGCTAAATTTCAATTGCGCGTTTGTCCAGGAACCGGGAAGCAAAACGCATGAAATGGTACGCGTCCGCGAAATTGCTTACCAGCCCGAACGAAATTCTGACCGCCCCGGTGCTCTTGTCGTCGATGCATTGACGGAAATCATCAAGCGTCAGGCCGCTTGGGGTTCCGGAGAAGCACGCGCTCAACTCTTCCTCGGACATTCCCAGCGCCACTTCGCCGCCGCCCGGGTTGCAGAAGCAGCCGGTTCGCAATGAGATCTTCATGTCGTTTGCTCGATCCTCTACTGTCCGATGGTCGATGAAGCGGCCGTCCATATCGAAAAAGTTGAATGCGACCGTGCCACCGCGCGCCTCTGTCGTGAGCGGTCCGTAAATTCGAACCAGCGCCAGGCCGTTGTCGTGCCGGAGCGCGCCCAACTGCTCGAGCAGCCAGCCGGTCAAGGATTCAACGCGGGAGTGAATGACCGCGTAGCCGATCTTGGCTATGTGATTCAATCCGATCTCGATAGCCGGAGCGGAGAGATAGTCCGGCGTTCCGTCCTCAAACGCCTCGGGGCCGTGGTGCAGGTAATGGCGGTCGCCTCTGACCGACGCCACCGTGATCGTTCCCCCTGAAAACCACGGTCTGCGCAGCTTCGAAACCACGGCTTTGCGCGCGATCAGACATCCGGTTCCGGTCGGATACCCAAACATCTTGTAGAAAGAGACGCAAACGAAGTCCGGCTTTGCCTGCCTCAAGTCCAGCATATTGGTGGGTACATATGCGGCCGCGTCCAGCAGAACGTCCCATCCGTGCGCATGCGCGAACTCGATCCAATCAAGAGAATGCTGTACGCCGGAAAAATTGGATTGCGCGGGGTAGGCAAACAACTTGTGGGACGCTACTGCGGACGAGCTGAGGTATGCCGAGAGCATGTCCCGGTCCAAGCGCATATCGGGTAGCACGAGCGGGGTATAGGTGACCGCAGTCCGTGAAGCGCGCGCGAACTCGCGAATGCCGTTTACCGAGTTATGGTTGTCGAACGCGAGCAGCAGTCGGCTGGCATGGTCGAATGGATACGCTTCGCCCACGAGTTTGAGAGCGCCGGTCGCATTGCGCGTAAATACGACAATATACTCATCCGGGGGCGCTTTGAAGAACTCATGCACTGCGTTGCGCGCGCGTTCAACCAGCAGCGTGGCCAATGCGGACGTGGGGTTCGAGGAGTGCGGGTTCCCGAAGACGTCCGCAAGCAGGAGCTGCATGTGTTCCTGAATCTGCGTGCTGGCGTAGAGACTGCTCCCGGTGTAATCCAGATACAGATGTCCCAGCCGGTCGAGTCGCTCGTAGTGCGCATGCCGCAGCTCATCGACGGATGTCGTTCCCCGGTAGTCCGGGTACTTGTCGAGAAACGCGCGTTCGGCTTCGCCAAGTGAATTCATCATCGTGTCTTGGCTAAATGGATGGAACCGTATGCGGCTGCCGCGGCCGCGCCGATTCGTCTCGCCTCAGGCCACGTCACGCGAATCGCGGTAGCGATAGACGAGCATCATCAACGGAGCGAGCTCGCGCATTATGCCCTGCAGCGGGATGGGGGTCGGTTCGGTGAAGGGCAGTGCAAGCTCCGCATCCGGTGCTCCGCGAACGGCCTTCGCAAGCTCGCGCCCTGCCGCGAGCGCCAGCGCGACCCCGCGGCCGTTACACCCGGCCCACGCATAGGCGTCGCGCCCGAGCCTGTGGAAGCGCGGCGTGTAGTCTGGCGTCATACCGATGTAGCCGTTCCAGACGTAATCGAACGTCACGGCGCCGATCTGCGGAAACAGCCGGACGATCCGCGCCGCGATCATCGCCTTCAAGCGTCGCTCCTCGCCGAACGGAGCGATCAGCGCGCCGCCGGTCACCAGACGGTGGCGCGCATCGTAGCGGCAGAAATACAGGTCGCCGTGCGTGTCGGACATCGCCTGCCGGCCGGGGAGGAGGCTGCGGCGCACTTCGTGCGAGAGCGGCCGCGTTGCCATCTGCCAGGAAATTGCCGGGATGAATTCGCGCGCGATTCGAGGAGCGAGCGACTTCGAGAACTCGCCCGTATAGGCATTGCTCGCGAGCACCAGCGAGCGCGCGGAGACCACACCCGTCGGCGTGTGCACGAGCCAGCGCTCGCCTTCGCGGGCGTAACGCAGGGCGGGCGAGCGCACGTAGATGCGCCCGCCTTTGTCGATCACCGCCTGAGCAAGGCCGCGCGCAAGAGCCAACGGGTTTATATGCCCGCCCGTCGGGTTTGACCAGCCGCCGTGCCAGGCGCCGGAGCCGAGCAGATCACGCATCCTGTCCGCCGAAAGCAGCTCCACCGGAGCGCCCAATCGCGACCATTGCCTGACGCGGCGCTCGGCAATCTTCATGCGGCCCGGCGTGTGCGCCGGCTGGATCCACCCCGTCTGTTCCGCCTCGGCCGCGATACCATGCTCCCGCACCGTGTCGAACAGCAGCGCCGCGCTGTCGCGAATGAGTCCGGCAAAGCGCTCACCTGCCGCCCCGTAGCGTTCGACCAGCTCGTCGGGATCAACGCGCGACAGCGCCGGTATCACCTGGCCATTGTTGCTGCCGGACGCCCCCCATCCAGGCTCCATCGCCTCGACCACGGCTACGTCTTCGCCCGCCTTGCGCAAATGCAAGGCCGTCGAGAGGCCGGTAAAGCCGGCGCCGATTACGATCACATCCGCCTTCAACGCCCCCCGGACGCTCGGCAATGCCGGACCCGACGGCGTGACGGCGGCCCAAAGCGAGCGCGGCCATACGAGCTCATCGGTGTTCATCTGAACGTCCCTGCTCCAAGTTCCAAGTCTGCGCATTAGCGAAAGGGGCTTTCATAGTAGCGGCACGTTCGTTCAACGGCAAATGTTTCGGCGACGGACCTGAACCGGTTCGAGTTTGCGGCCCTCAACTCGCCATTGGACGATGCTACAATGGAACGATTCGTCCATCTGTCGTGGTATCTGGTGCAAGAAGTCGAGCTTGCTCGCACGCGGCGATCATGGCTCGATCGAAGACGGAGTCATTCCCCACATGACCGAAATCGAAGATTTGCGCGCGCAACTCCAAGGAGCCCTGATGAGCCGGGCCATGGTCTATGCCGCGGTCTACGACGAAATTGCCAAGGAGTTCGACGAGGCCAAGGCCGAGGAGATACTGAAGCGCGCAATCTACGCCCGCGGCGCGGCGATCGGAGACAGGTTCAGCGGTCATGCACCGGCCGATTTTGCGGCGCTGCGCGATGCGTTTCTCGACTTCGTTCCCGACCATGGCAGGCTATTTCGGCCCGAAGTGGTTCGCTGCGACGGCGAGGGCCTGGACATCAAGTTTCATGCCTGCCCGCTGAAGGAGGCATGGGAGGAGGCCGGCTTCGCGCCGGAACGAGTCGAGACGCTGTGCCGCATCGCCGGCATCGTCGACCGCGGCACGTTCGAGCAGGCCGGCTTTGCGCTGCAGCCGGACACCTGGAAGGTCGGCGGCGAAGGCTGCTGCTTCTTGCACATCCGCCGCAAAGCCTGAGCCGCCGCCGACAGGGTACAATCGGCGCTTGCCGCCAACATCGGCTCTAACTGAGAAGGGGTTGACACCATGACACGCAAATTCATCGCGACCTTGTTTGCGGTCGCGCTCGGCAGCATCGCAACGTTTGCCGCCGCCCAGAACAAGATCGCCATCGGCTACCAGTTGCCGCTCACCGGCGACACTTCGCAGTACGGCATCATGTTCAAGAACTCGGCGCAAATGGCCTTGGAGGAGTTCAACAAGTCCGGCAAGCTGCACGGCGCGAGCGTGGAAATCAAGTTCGAGGACAGCAAGAGCGACGCCAAGGAGGGGGTCAACATCGCCAAGAAATTCTCCGACGACGCGTCCATCGTCGGCGTAATCGGCGATTTCAATTCCACCGTGTCGATGGCGGCGGGCCAGGTCTACGCGCAGCAGAAGGTGCCGCAGTTGTCGCAAACGGCCTCGCATCCGGACTTCCTCAAAATCAGCGATTGGCAGTTCCGCAACATCACCACCATGGCGATCGAATCACCGTTCATCGCCAAGTGGCTGGCCGAAAACAAACTGAAGCGCTACGCCGTGGTGGCGATCCAGAACGACTGGGGCCAGACCGCGGTGCAGAACTTCGCCGACGCGGTGAAGAGCCGCGGCAACCAGATCGTGGAGACCGAATTCTTCAATCCGGGCAACCGCGATTTTCGTTCCATACTCACCAAGGTTTCGCGTGCCAATCCAGAAGCGATCGTGCTGTTCATGTTCTACGAGGAGAGCTCTTCGCTGCTGCAGCAACGCATGCAGATGAACATCAAGACGCCGGTGTATTCCGCCTCGCCCTCCTACGAACCCAAGCTGCTGCAGCTCGCCGGCCCCGCGGCTAACGGCGTCCTGCTGCCGACCACTTTCGTCGCCGACAACCCCGATCCCAAGGTGAAAGCCTTCGTCGAAGCCTACCGCAAGCGCTACAACGCCGAGCCCAGCATGTTCGCGGCGCAAGCCTACGATGCCACCAACATCATGCTCAATGCCGTCGTCGCCGCGGGCCCCAACCCGACGCGGCAGAAAGTGCGCGACGCGCTGGCGGCGACGCGCAACTTCCAGGGCGTCACCGGCGACACCACATTCGATCCCAAGACGCGCGAGCCGTCGAAGACGCTCACGCGGATGGAAATCGTGGACGGCAAGTTCAAGGTCCTGCGCTGAACTTCGCCCTCCGGAGCCGCAGGGGCTCCGCCGCGGTCTGCCGCAGGATCGCGCCGCCCTCCTGCGACTTTTCTTGCTAGCCCAGTCGCCCCCGGCAATCCATGTTCGATGCTTTTTTCTTCCAGCAACTGGTGAACGGCCTGTCCATCGGCTTGGTGTATGCGCTGATGGCCATCGGCTTCACCCTGATCTTCGGCGTGCTCAACGTGGTCAACTTCGCCCACGGCGAGGTCTACATGCTCGGCGCCTACGCCGGTCTGCTGCTGATCACGAGCCTCGCGCCGCCGCTGTTCGCGGTCATCCTGGCGGTGCTTGCGGTCGGCGCCTTCGTCGGCTTCGCGCTCGAGCGCGTCGCCTTCCGGCCGTTCCGGCGGTTTCGCGACGAGGCTTCGTTGAAGTCAAAGGCGATGCGCGAGGCGACGCTGCTGTCGTCCCTCGCCATGTCCATCGTGGTGCGCGAGGTGGTGGAGAAAATCTTCGGCTCCAACATGCAGATCATTCCGCAGGAGTACCTGCTGATCCAGCCGATAGAAATCGGGCCGATTTCGTTCGCCAGCGGCCAGTTCCTCATCTTCGGCCTGTCGCTCGCGATGCTCCTGGCGCTGCAGTATCTGCTGCGCCGAACCCACGTGGGGCGCGCCATCCGCGCGGTGGCGAACAATCCGATGGGCGCGTTGTACGTCGGCATCAATACCGAGCAGACCATCGTTGCCACCTTCGTCATCGGTTCGATGCTGGGCGCCGTCGCGGGCGTCGTCGTCGGCCTGTACCAGGGCGCGATCTTCCCGGCGATGGGCTTCGTGCCCGGTATCAAGGCATTCGTGGCGATGGTGATGGGCGGGCTGAGTTCGATCACCGGGGCGGTGGTGTGCGCGCTGATCCTCGGCGTCGCCGAGGCGCTGACGACGAACTACTTCGCCCAGGGCTGGGGCGACCTCGTGGCCTATCTGTTCCTGGTGGTGACGCTGGTGTTCTTCCCCACCGGCATATTCGGCGGCGGGCGCGAACGCGTATGAGCGAGCGGCGATGAAGGCCCGGCTGATCGTCCTCGCCCTGCTGCTCGTCGTGTTCGCCGTGCTGCCCGGCCTCCTCTACTGGGTCGGCGGGGGCTATTGGTTTCGCGTCGCCACCACCGTCGGCGTGTTCGCCATCCTCGCCCTGAGCGCCAACCTGATCACCGGCACCACCGGCCTGCTGTCGCTGGGCCACGCCGGGTTCTACGGCATCGGCGCGTACACGGCTGCGCTCGCCGCTCACGCCTGGCACTGGCCGTTCTACCTGACCATCCCGGCGGCAGGCGCGGTCGCCACGCTGTTTGGGATCCTGCTCGCGCTACCGACGATGCGCCTGGTCGGCATCTACTTCGCCGTGGCCACGCTCGGCGTGGGTGAGATCATCCATCTCACCCTGCTCAACTGGGTTGGGTTCACGCGCGGCCCCATGGGCATCTCCGCCATTCCCAATATCGCGCTGCCGGGCCTATTCGCCGCCGGCGACGCCACCAACTATTTCGCCGTGGCCGCTGCGCTTGCGCTCGCCGCCTTCGTCATCCACCGGCTCACCCATTCCTATTACGGCAATGCGCTGCGCTCCTTGCGCGAGGACGACCAGTGCGCCGAGGCGATGGGCCTGGATGTGGTGCGGATCAAGATCGAAGTGTTCGCATTCAGTTGTTTTTTCGCCGGTGTCGCCGGCGCGCTCTGGGCGCATACCACCAACTACATCTCCCCCGGCGACTTCCGCTTTTCCGAGTCTATCCTGGTCCTGGCGATGATCGTGGTTGGGGGCCTGGGCAGCATGCCCGGCGCGATCATCGGCGCGGTGCTCCTGATTGTCCTGCCCGAAGTGCTGCGCGTGATCGGCGACTACCGCATGATCGTGGTCGGGATGATGATGTTCTTGTCCATCCTGTTCCTGCCGCGCGGCATCCTGGGCGAGATCTCCGCCATCGACCTCGCGCGGCGCCAGTTGGGCGCGGCCTGGAAGTCGGCGCAGCAGCTCGGTTGGCGCTGAGGCACGCGTGCCGGAACTGCTCGAAATCGACCAGGTCTCACGCCGCTTCGGGGGCCTGCTCGCGGTCGACGATTTCTCCGGCAGCATCGGGCGCGGCGAGCGCGTCGGCCTGATCGGTCCCAACGGCGCGGGCAAGACGACGCTGTTCAACCTCATCACCAGCTTCACCCCCGTGTCCTCCGGCGCGGTGCGCTTCGACGGCGAGCTGTTGACCGGGCGCAAGTCGCACGAGGTGGCGCGGCTGGGCATAGCGCGCACCTTCCAGAATCTGCGCATCCTGCCCAACATCACCGTGTTCGACAACGTGTCGATCGGCGCACTCGGTGCGGTCGGCCATTCGCCCTGGAACAGCCTGCTTGGCCGCCGCACGATATCCGAGCGGATCAGCGAACTGAGCTGGATGGCGCTCGAGCGCACCGGGCTCACCGAGCAGGCAGGGCTGCTCGCCGCGAATCTCTCCTACGGGCGGCGCAAGTATCTGGAAATCGCGCGGGCGCTGGCGCTGCAGCCCAGGCTCTTGATCCTGGACGAGCCGGCCGCGGGCTTGAACGACACGGAAACGGCGGAGCTTGCGCGCTTCGTGCGCGAATTGTCCGACGAGGGGCTCACCGTCTTGCTGGTCGAGCATGACATGGGCTTCGTGATGTCGCTGTGCGAGCGCGTGATGGTGATGGCCTCAGGGCGCAAGATCGCCGACGGCACTCCGGCGGCGGTTTCGCACGACCCGGTCGTGCTCGAGGCATATCTTGGCACGGAAGAGGAAACATGAACCCGCCAGACGCAGCCATCCTACGCGTAGCCGACCTGGTGGTGCGCATGGGCGAGCAGACCATTCTTTCGGGCGTCTCGATCGCGGTGCCCCAACGGGGCATCGTCAGCGTGCTCGGCAGCAACGGCGTGGGCAAGACCACGCTGATGCGCGCCATTTCCGGCGTCTACCGCGTCGCGTCCGGGCGCATCGAATTCGAAGGCCGCGACATCACCAACCTGCCTGCGCACAAGATCGTCGCCGCCGGCCTCGCGCAGGCGCCCGAAGGCCGGCAGATTTTTTCCAGCATGACGGTCGAGGAGAACCTGCGCCTCGGCGCTGGCCGGCGAGCGCACGCCGAATACGCCGGGGATCTCGCGCGCATCCTGGCGATGTTTCCGGTCCTCGCCGACCGCATCGCGCAGAAAGCCGGATCGATGTCCGGCGGCGAGCAGCAGATGCTGTGCGTGGCGCGCGCGCTGATGAGCCGGCCCAAGCTCCTCTTGATGGACGAACCGTCGCTCGGGCTCGGGCCCAAGGTGGTGCGGCAGATTTTCGACCTGGTGCGCGATATCCGCGCCGCCGGGACCGCGGTTCTACTGGTGGAGCAGAATGCCCGCGCCGCGCTACGCGTGGCCGACTATGCTTACGTGCTCGATGGCGGCCGGGTCGCGCTCTCGGGAGAGGCGCAGGAATTGGCCGCCGATGAACGCGTCCGCGCAGCCTACCTCGGCGGGCATGCGGCATAGCGGCGGCGGTTCGCTACGCGAGGCCCGCGCCGGGTCGGCGCGGGTGGTGTTACTACAGAAACGGTTCGGCGCGCTTTTGCAACTCTTCCAGGCCCGGTTCTTTCGGGTTGCGCGGCTTGCCCGGATGGATGATGGACA
>DAIRFM010000052.1:0-1685 GCA_036795025.1 Burkholderiales bacterium
ACGCCGACGTGCTGCCCTATTTCAAGAAATCGGAAGACTTCCAGCACGGCGCCGAAGCTCCTGCGCAACATCATGGGCCAGCCGGCGATGATGCCGTACGTCGCGGCCGAGTACGAGCCGGGCCCGCAGGCGGCGAGCGACGCGGCGTTGCTGGAATATATTCGAGACAAGGGTTTCACCATCTACCACCCGAGCTGCACCTGCAAAATGGGCAGCGATGCCGGTGCGGTGGTCGATGACCGCCTGCGCGTGCGCGGTTTGGCGGCGTTGCGCGTGATCGACGCCTCGGTGATGCCGGCCGTGGTGTCGGGCAACACCAATGCCGCGGTCGTCATGATCGCGGAAAAAGGGGCGGATATGGCGCTGGAGGATGCGCGTTAAGGCGGCAAGTCTGCTCAAGGGTTTTCCACGAGATCCTCGTTTTCGTACGGATGGTCTCATCATCCGTACGAAAACGAGGATCCAAGCGATGCGGGTCTTGGGCACACCGCTTCAAACTTGGAGCAGCGGTGATTGTATGAAGGATTGAATTAACCCCGTTTTCTGCACGGATACAAACCATCCGTGCAGAAAACGGGGTTTCGGGTAAAAGCTCGACCTGCTGCATTTAACCCTTGCGCACCTCCAGCATGATCTTGCCGATGTGCTTGCTCGACTCCATCAGTTGGTGCGCGAGCTTGGCGTCCTTAAGCGGAAAAGTCGCGTGGATCACCGGTTTTACCTTGCCCGATTCGAGCAGGGGCCAGACTTGTTTCAGCAAGTCTCGCGCGATCGCCGCCTTCTGCGCCACGGTGCGCGGGCGCAGGGTCGAGCCGGTGAAGGTGAGACGCTTGATCATGATCGGCAGGAAATCGAGCGCGACCTTGCTCTCCTGCAGGAAGGCGATCTGCACCAGCCGCCCTTCCAGCGCCAGTGATTTGAAGTTTTTCTCGATGTAAGGGCCGCCCACCATGTCGAGGATCAGGTCCACCCCTTTCTTGTTCGTGAGTTGCGAAACTTCAGCGACGAAATCCTGCTCGCGGTAGTTGATGGCGGCATCCGCCCCCATCTTCCTGCAGAACTCCGCTTTCTCTTTGCTGCCCACGGTGGTGTAGACGGTGGCGCCGAATGCCTTGGCCAGTTGGATGGCGGTGAGGCCGATGCCGCTGGAGCCGCCGTGCACGAGGAAGGTCTCCCCCGCTTTCAGCCGGCCGCGGTCAAAGACATTGGCCCAGACGGTGTAGAAATTTTCCGGCAACGCAGCCGCCTCCTTCACGGACAGGCCCTTGGGGATGGGCAGGCAATGCGGCGCCGGCACCGCGCAATACTCGGCGTAGCCGCCGCCTGGCGTGAGCGCGCATACCAGGTCGCCTATTTTCCACTGCGTCACGTCCGGCGCGACGGCGCAGATGCGGCCGGCGACCTCCAGGCCGAGGATGGATGAGACCCCCGGCGGCGGCGGATAACTGCCGGAGCGTTGCAACACGTCGGGGCGGTTGACGCCGGCGTAGTGCACTTCGACGACGACTTCACCCGCTTGCGGCTGCGGCATTGGTCCTTCGGCCGGTTTCATTACGTCGGCGGGGCCGCCTTTTCCGTGGTCGATATAAAGCATGCTGGATCCTTTCAAGAGAGAAATTGCACTTCGAGGTCGGCCTCGATCGGTGCATCGTAAGTCAGTTCATACCGGTACAGCGCGGCGCGCG
>DAIRFM010000052.1:1785-8622 GCA_036795025.1 Burkholderiales bacterium
CGCGGCCGGGACGCGCGGGATCAATGCCGCTTACGCGTGCTTGGCCAGTATGTGTTCTACCAGATTCGCCCAGTAGCTCGCGCCTATGGGCAATACCTCGTCGTTAAAATCGTAGTGCGGATTATGCAGCATGCATCCGCCCTCGCCCGGCCCGTTGCCGACAAAGACATAGCAGCCCGCCTTGGCCTGCAACATGAAGGCGAAGTCTTCCGAACCCATTACCGGCGGCACCCGGACGACGTTCTCCGGCCCGACCATGCGCTCCAGCACCGATGCGCAGATTTCGGTTTCGCGCGCGGCATTGACGGTGGGCGGATAGCGGCGTTCGTAGCGTATTTTGACCTGGGCGCCGTAGGCCGCGGCGATGCCGGCGCAGATCTCGCGCATGCGGCGCTCGACGAGATCCTGCACTTCTGGCCTGAAGGCGCGGGTGGTGCCGCGCAGGACGGCTGCATCGGGAATCACGTTCCAGGTGTCGCCGGCGTGAACTTGTGTGACGGTGACGACCGCCGACTCGATCGGATCGACGTTGCGGCTGGTGATGGTCTGCAGCGCCTGCACCAGCGCCGATGCGGCGACCACCGGGTCGATGCCCGTGTGCGGCAAGGCGGCGTGGGACCCGCGTCCCGTCAGTTCGATCTCGAAGATGTCGAACGAGGCCATCATCGGCCCGGGCCGCACCCCGAACTGTCCGACCGGCATGCCCGGCCAGTTGTGCATGCCGTACACCGAGTCGCAGGGAAATTTGTCGAACAGGCCTTGCTCCACCATCTCGCGTCCGCCGCCCTCGTTCTCCTCTGCGGGCTGGAAGATGAAATGCACCGTGCCGTCGAAGTTCTTGGTCTCGGCTAGATATTTCGCCGCGCCCAGCAGCATGGTGGTATGGCCGTCGTGTCCGCAGGCGTGCATTTTTCCTTCATGCTGCGAGCGGTGGTCGAAGGCGTTTTTCTCGTGGATGTGCAGCGCGTCCATGTCCGCGCGCAAGCCGACGGCGCGCTTGCCCGAGCCGGCCGCGAGCGTGCCCACTACCCCGGTGCGGCCCAGGCCCTTATGCACGCGCAGGCCGAAGGACTCGAGTTTTTTCGCCACCAGAGCGGAGGTGCGCTGCTCCTCGAACGCGGTCTCCGGGTGGGCATGGATGTCGTGGCGCCATTCGGCCATTTCCCCTTGCAATAGCTTGATTTTATCGACAATCGCCATTTGGCGCTCCTTTTTGCGACAGGAAGTGCTTACTTACTGGGTCAACCCGGACAACAGCGCCGCCGAAGGCATCCCCGGCTCTCTGCAACGGCCTCCAACGCAATTATAATGGCGCGTCCGCAAAATAAGAGAACAACAGTGAGAAAACACATCAAGGGCATAGACCACGTCGTCATCACCGCGCGCGACCTGGATTCGGCTCAGGACACGTTCCGGCGCATGGGGTTCACCCTCACTCCCCGCGGCCATCATACGCTGGGGTCGCAGAACCACTGTGTCATGTTCGGCCAGGATTATTTCGAGTTGCTGATGGTGCAGCAACGTCTGCCAGGCCGAGAGTACTACTACGACTTTGCCCGCATCGGTGACGGCCTGGCGGCAGTCGCGCTCAAGACCGACAATGCACGCGGCGCCTACGGCGAACTCACTGCGGCGGCGCTGGCTCCTTCCGAACCGGTCGATTTCTCACGCCCGGTGCAACTGCCGGAGGGCACGAAGAACGCATCGTTTCGCATCACCCAGTTGGGTCTGGAGCAGACCCCGGGAGGGCAGGTGTTCGTGTGCCAGCATTTCACCCGCGATGTGGTTTGGCGGCCCGAGTATCAAGTGCATGCGAATACGGCAACCGGTCTGGCTGCGCTGACCATCGTCAGCAATGAGGTAGCCGCGACTGCGGCGGCCTACGAGCGCTTGTTCGATGTCAAGGCGAAGACCATACCCGAAGGGTTGCTGGTGAACACCGGCGACACACCCATCGCCGTCGTCGGCGAGCGCGCACTGGCGAAAAGACTGCCCGGAGTATGGATCAGCGCGCGCCACCAGCCCTGCATGGCGGCGCTATTCATCCGCGTCGCCAACCGCGATACCGCGGAGAGAATCCTGCGCGCAGGCGGCCTGCATCCGACGCGGATGCCGGACGGGTCGGTCGCCGTCGGCGCGGCGGAGGCGCACGGCGTAGCGATTATCTTCGGCTAGCGCAGGTCAACCCTCCTTGATCCACTGCGCGGCATCGAGCGCGTAATAAGTGAGAATGCCGTCGGCGCCGGCGCGCTTGAAGGCGAGCAGCGCTTCCATGGCGCAGGTTTTCTCGTTGATCCAGCCGTTCATGCCGCCCGCCTTGAGCATGGCGTACTCGCCGCTCACCTGATAGACGAAAGTCGGCGCCTTGAACTCGTCTTTCACCCGCCGCACGATGTCCAGATAGGGCATTCCCGGCTTCACCATCACCATGTCGGCGCCTTCCTGCAGGTCCAATCCCACTTCCCATAGCGCCTCATCGGAATTGGCGGGGTCCATCTGGTAGGTGAATTTATTGCCCTTGCCCAAGTTGGCTGCTGAGCCGACCGCGTCGCGAAACGGACCGTAATAGCCGGACGCGTACTTGGCCGAGTAAGCCATGATGCGGGTGTGGATGAACCGCCTCTTGTCCAAGGCGGAGCGGATGCGGCCAATGCGCCCGTCCATCATGTCCGAGGGGGCAACGATATCCACCCCGGCTGCGGCTTGGGTAAGCGCTTGCTTTTCCAGGATGCCGAGCGTGGTGTCGTTGACGATGTAGCCGCCTGCATCGATTACGCCGTCCTGACCATGGCTGGTGTAGGGGTCGAGCGCGACGTCGCACATTACCCCGAGCTCTGGAAATTCTTTTTTCAATCGGGCGACCACGCGCGGGATCAGCCCTTTCGGATTCGTTGCCTCCCTGCCATCCAGGGTCTTAAGCTTGGCGTCGATCACAGGGAACAGGGCCATCACCGGGATCTTTAGTTTCAGGCAGCGCTCGGCCACCGGCAGCAGCTTGTCCAAGGTCATCCGCTCCACTCCCGGCATCGAGGGCACCGGCCGGGTTTTCTTGGAGCCCTCCATCACAAATACCGGATAAATCAGATCGTTGGTAGTGAGCACATGCTCTCGCATGAGGCGGCGTGTGAAGTCGTCGCGCCGCATGCGGCGCATACGCACCGCGGGAAAATTGCCATAGATGTTCATGGTTGTCCCTAACCTTCTTAATCAATGTGTTAGAAAAAAAGTCGATTCCTGATGCCAGTTCCGGAAACTTTTTCAATGATTCTTAATCTTACTTGCAGATGGCTACGGTCATCTCCCGCTTCTCCTCCCTGAGCGGGTGCCTTAATCCTATTTAAGGCGTTCTCGCCCCCGGTTTTATTCCCCTTTAGCCGGGGGCTTTTTTTGTGCTCTCGCGCTTGACGCCCAACCAGCCCCCGATTATTTCCTCAGCTTCTTCCATGCCTTGCTTTTTGGAACTGGAAAAAAGCTGCGCCGTGTAATTGTCCGCGTAGTTGCGCAGCTCGGCCCGCACTTCGAGCAGGGTCTTTTGCCCCTCCTGCCGCGACAGCTTGTCCGACTTCGACAATAGCACGTGCACCGGCTTGCCCGTGGACGCGAACCAGTTCAGCATCTGGCGGTCGAGCGGCGTGAGAGGATGGCGTGCATCCATGATCAGCACCATGCCGAACAGGGAAGCGCGCGTCTGCAAATAAGTCGAGAGCAGTTGCTCCCAATGCACGCGCAGGTCGCGCTGCACCTTGGCGTAGCCGTAGCCTGGCAGATCGACCAGGAAAGCGCCGCCCGGGAGGCTGAAAAAATTGATCTGCTGGGTGCGCCCGGGCGTTTTGCTGACGAAAGCCAGGCGGTTATGGTCGACGAGCGTGTTGATTGCGCTGGATTTGCCCGCGTTGGAGCGTCCGGCAAAGGCAATCTCCGCGCCCAAGGGCGGCGGCAGATCGCTCAAGTGGTGTGCGGTGATGTAGAACGTGGCGCCGCGGAACAACGACATGGCAGTAGAGGCCCAAATGCTCGAAACTCGGATAGAATATCAGCTTTTCAAATACACCCCGCTTCGAGGAGCACCAGCATGAAACGCATCATGGCGCTCGCCGCAATGCTAGCAGCCGCAGCAGCGGCCGCCGCCGAGCCGCCGTTCAAAGGGGATGCCGCCAAAGCGCAAGCCATGGTCAATCAGGTCTGTGCCGCCTGTCACGCGGTCGACGGCAACAGCCAGATCGCGGTCAACCCCAAGCTGGCCGGTCAGATTCCCGAGTACCTGTACAAACAACTCACAAACTTCAAACCGGCGGCGGGCAAGAAAGCGGAACGCGAAAACCCGGTGATGGCTGGCATGGTGGCCGGCCTGTCGCCCGAGGATATACGCAATCTCGCCGCTTATTTCGCCGGCCAGGCGGCCAAACCCGGCGCGGCGAAGAGCAAAGATCTGGTTGCGCTGGGGCAGAAGATTTACCGCGGCGGCATCGCGAGCAAGGGTGTCGCAGCCTGTGCTTCCTGCCACGGGCCGAACGCAGCCGGTATGCCGGCGCAGTATCCGCGCCTGTCCGGTCAGCACGCCGAGTACATCGAAGTGCAGTTGAAGGCATTTCGTTCCGGCGAGCGCGCCAACGATCCCAATGGCAGCATGCGCGGCGTGGCGGGCAAACTCTCCGACCGCGAAATCCAGGCGGCCGCGGACTACATCGCCGGCCTGCGTTAAGCGCCATTCCGCCCGCAAGGGGGGCGCAAGCTCCCTTTTTCATTGGTGCGCCGGTCGTGAACGTCTGCGCTTGGCGCAGGATGGATCGAGTTCATCGATGGATTGCGCCTTTCGATGAGCATCATCGCGGTGCTATCGCGCCGGGTCCGTCTGAATGTCGCCGGCACTGGAATAAACCCTGCTGCCCGGCTGTTTGATCATGCGCAACACCCCTAATCCAACAGGAGAACAGCATGGTGAAGGCACTGGCAGCAGTATTACTTATCGCAGCACTCGGCGCCTGCGCGAGCATGGGCGGCGCGCCGATGGCGGCGAGGTTCGATAGCGGAACGCTGGTCAATTCCGCAGGCATGACGCTGTACACGTTCGACAAAGATGCGGCCGGCAGCGGCAAGAGCACCTGTAATGGGCCGTGCGCGGTGAACTGGCCGCCGCTCAGGGCCGCCGACGCGGACTATGCATCGGGCGACTGGTCCATCGTTGCCCGCGACGACGGTTCCAAGCAGTGGGCCTATAAAAGCAAGCCTCTCTACCTCTGGAGTAAGGATCAGAAACCCGGCGACAAGACCGGCGATGGCGTCAACAAGGTCTGGCACATCGCCGCGCAATAAGCCCGGCGTTGCTATGATGCGTTGATGGAACGCGCAGAAATCGCGGCGCACATCCCCCGTTTGCGGCGTTATGCACGCGCCCTGGCGGGGGACAGTCACCGGGCCGATGACCTGGTGCAGGATACGCTCGAGCGGGCGCTGACCAAGTTTCATCTGTGGCGCCACGGCAGTGATTTGCGCGCCTGGATGTTCACCATCATGCACAACGTGTTTATCAATCAACTGAAGGCGCGGCGCGAACTGGCTCTCGACGATGCCGTCGAAGACGGGCTGCAGAGCGCGCCGCAGTCCGACCCGCTGGAACTGCGCGACCTGGATACGGCGCTCAGGCGCCTGCCCGTGGAGCAGCGCGAAGTGCTGCTGCTGGTGGGGTTGGAGCAACTGAGCTATGCCGAGGCGAGCCAGGCGCTGGGCGTTCCGGTCGGCACGGTGATGTCGCGCCTGTCACGCGGGCGCGAGCGCCTGCGCGCCGTGATGTCGGGCACCGCTACGGTAACAATTCTTAAAGTAGTGAAATGAGCAATCTCACCGAAACCGATCTGCACGCGTACGCCGACGGGCAGCTGAATGACTCGCGCCGCGTCCAGGTGGAAGCTCATCTCGCCCACGACCCGGCGGCGACCGAGAGCGTGCGCGTCTGGCGCGAGCAGAACGAGGCGCTGCGCGCGCTTTACAACCCGGTCCTGAACGAGCCGGTACCGCAACGGCTGCTCGCCGCGCGCGTGCCGCGGCGGCGCTGGCCGTCATTTGCCCTCGCCGCGGGGGCGATAGGCCTGAGCTTTGCGCTGGGCTGGGTATCGCAGTCCTATCGAACCGATCGGTTTGTAGAGGCCGCATCCGCCGCCGCCCGCGCCGCATCCGCCGCCGCCGCATCCTTGCCGCGTCGGGCCGCAGTCGCGTACGCCGTGTATGCACCCGAAGTGCGGCACCCGGTCGAGGTCGGCGCCGATCAACAGGACCATCTGGTGAAATGGCTGTCCAAGCGCTTGGGGCACAATCTGAAAGTGCCGGTGCTGACACAGCAGGGCTTCGAGCTGGTGGGAGGACGTCTATTGCCCGGGGGCAAGGGACCGGTGGCACAGTTCATGTATCAGGACGCGAGGGGCCAGCGGATCACGCTGTACGTATCGCTCAGGGATGCCGAGCCACGCGACACCGCGTTCCGCTTCAGCCAGGAAGACAAGATTGCCGTGTTCTACTGGATCGACGGCAAACTCGGTTACGCGTTGTCCGGGGAGATGGACCGCGCGAGCCTCCTGGCCGTCGCCACCGTCGTCTACCGCCAGCTCAACCCCTAGACAGGCCATGCACGGCGGGTCGGCGATCCACGCCGCCGCGCTGCTGGGTATGCGACTGCCGTTCCTTGCGCACGAGCGCGCTGCGGCAACTGCACCCGGGTGCCTGGTTTGAATCAGCTCAATCGGCCGTGCCGAGCTTCGGCTCGGCGCGCCCGCCGCGCCGCCGTCGCCCCATCCACTCCTGCAGGTGCTCAAAGTAAAGGTAAATCACCGGCGTGATGTAAAG
>DAIRFM010000053.1:0-3064 GCA_036795025.1 Burkholderiales bacterium
AGTGAGTGACGGTTTTGTGCGCGCCGACAGCGCCGATCGCGAGCAGGATGAACGGGAAGCTCAGCAGCACGTCCAGCAGCCGCAGCACGCTCAACAACAACGGCACGTCCGCCAGCAACCACGGGGCGGCGCTCAGCACACTCAGCAACAGCAGCACGCTCAGCAGCAACCGCGTGTTCAGCGGCGGCCGCAGCAGGCCGCGCAGCGCTTCGCCGCTGGGGGCGGCCAGGCCGCGCGCGCGCTCCAGCGCGGCCAACAATCGCGCCCGGCGCACCGGCTTCAACAGATAATCGAGCGCGCGCAACTCGAACGCCTTGATCGCGTACTCGTCGTAAGCGGTGACAAAAATGATCGCCGGCGGCGACTCCAGCGCCAGCGCATGGCGCGCGAACTCGATGCCGCTCATCTGCGGCATGCGGATGTCCACCAGCACCAGATCCGCGGCCACGGTCGCAAGCAGCTCCAGCGCCTCCTGCCCGTTGGCAGCTTCGCCCACCACCTTCGCCGGCACGAGCGGCGCGCAGTCGGCGATCAACTCCTTCAGGCGCGAGCGTGCCGGAGCTTCATCGTCGACCAGCACCACTCTCAGCGCGCCGTTCACTCCTGCCTCCGGTAGGGCAGCACGATGCGGATCTCGAACTTGTCGCCCTCGACTTTGGTGGCGAGGCTCGCCTCGACGTCGAAATGCAGAGCCAGGCGCTCGCGGATGTTGGCGAGCGCCATGCGATTGCCGGCGCGGTGCTGGTGTTCCGGGTGATAGGGATTGGAGATCAGCAGCCGCACCTGGTCTTTGTCGCGGGTGATGCGGATGAGCACCGTGCCCGGCCCCGCGCCCGGCTCGATGCCGTGATAGATGGCATTTTCCACCAGCGGCTGCAACAGCAGTTGCGGCACCAGCGCGTCGCCCGGCATGGTCTCGACATCCCAGTCGACCCGCAGACGCTCGCCCAGGCGCAGCTGCTCCAGGTTGAGATACTGGCGGCACAGCGCCAGTTCGTCGGCCAGCGTGGTCAGGCGCCGGTTGTCCTGCATCAGGGCGCGAAACAATTCCGCCAGGTCCTCCAGCGCTTCTTCGGCGCGCTTGGGGTCGCTGCGAATGAGGGAGAGCACGGCGTTGAGGCTGTTGAACAGGAAATGCGGCCGGATGCGCGCCTGCAGCGCCTGCAGCCGCGCTTCGGTCAGGGCAGGCGAGTACGCGCGCCTGCGCCAGAAGAAATAGGCGATGAGGAAAGCGGTGAGCAGCGCGCACAGAATCCATGCCCGCGCCAGGCCAAAGGGCGTAGTCGCTTCGCCCAGGACCATGCTTGCATTGAGTACGAGCGCCGTCCACGCGGCCACCAGCAGCATGACGATGGCAATGCCCCAGGCGTAGGGCAGGCGCGAGAGCCATTTCGACAAGGCGTACAGCGACACCAGCGACAGCAGCAGCAGCGGCTCGAGCACGGCGGCCAGTTCTGCGAACTGCTGCGCAAGCTGCACCGTGTCCCGGGACTGGATCAGCGCGGCGGCGAAGCCGGCGATATTGCCGAGCAGCAGGATGCGCACCATAACACCCAGGTTACGGAAATCCGGCAGGGAGTCGGAAGGCGCGTTTTGATCTATACTTGGCACGGATAAGGTATTGAAACCCAAAGTCAAAAAAACGGCGTACAAGCGCCGCGTTTTTTCGATTCTGACCGCATTCAGGGCAATGAGCAAGAACACGCACAAGAAGCCACGGCCTGCCGCCGCCTGGTCGGGACGCTTTGCCGAGCCGGTGACCGAACGGGTGCAACGCTATACCGCTTCGATCTCGTTCGATAAGCGCCTGGCCGAGCACGACATCCGCGGCTCGCTCGCGCACGCGCGCATGCTCGCCGCATGCGCGGTGATCTCCAGGCGCGACCTCGCCGCGATCGAAGCCGGCATGCGCACGATCCTCGCGGAAGTGCGCAGCGGCAAATTCAAGTGGTCGCTCGCAAACGAGGACGTGCACCTCAACATCGAGCGCCGCCTGACCGCGCTCGCGGGTGACGCCGGCAAGCGCCTGCACACGGCGCGCTCGCGCAACGACCAGGTGGCGACCGACGTGCGCCTGTGGCTGCGCGACGCGATCGATGCGCTAGTCGCTCAACTCGGCGCGCTGCAGATGAGCCTGCTCGGCCTGGCCGAGCGCCACGCAGGCACGGTGATGCCCGGCTTCACCCACCTGCAGGTGGCGCAGCCGGTGACCTTCGGCCACCACCTGATGGCCTATTTCGAGATGTTCGCGCGCGACCGCGAGCGGCTCGCCGACTGCCGCAAGCGCGTGAACCGCCTGCCGCTGGGCGCAGCCGCGCTCGCCGGAACCTCCTACCCGATCGATCGCGCCATGGTGGCGAAAGCACTGGGCTTCGACGGCGTCTGCGCCAACTCGCTCGATGCGGTGTCGGACCGCGACTTCGCCATCGAGTTCTGCGCCTGCGCCGCGCTCGTCATGACCCATATCTCGCGGCTGTCGGAGGAACTGGTGCTGTGGATGAGCCCGCGCTACGGCTTTATCCGTCTGCCCGACCGCTTCTGCACCGGATCGTCCATCATGCCGCAGAAGAAAAACCCGGACGTGCCCGAGCTCGCGCGCGGCAAGACCGGCCGCGTGACCGGCCATCTGATGGCGCTGCTCATGCTGATGAAAGCGCAGCCGCTCGCTTACAACAAGGACAACCAGGAGGACAAGGAGCCGCTGTTCGACAGCGTCGACACGCTCGCCGAAACGCTGGCGATTTTCACCGACATGGTGGCGGGCATCGAAGTCGACGAGCGCGCGATGCGCGCGGCGGCGCTCGAAGGCTATGCCACCGCGACCGACCTCGCCGATTATCTGGTGAAAAAAGGCCTGCCGTTCCGCGATGCGCACGAGGTGGTGGCGCGCGCGGTGCGCCGGGCGGAAGCGCGCGGCTGCGATCTCTCCGCGCTCGGCCTGGCCGAATTGCGGCAATTCTCGCCGCTCGTCGGCGCCGACGTATTCAAGGTATTGACCCTCGAGGGTTCGCTCGCGAGCCGCGACCACGTCGGCGGCACCGCGCCCAAGCGCGTGCGCGCCGCA
>DAIRFM010000053.1:3164-8618 GCA_036795025.1 Burkholderiales bacterium
TGAGCTACGTGGTGATGGAATACGTGGACGGCGGCACGCTCGAGCCGCACTGCAACCCGGACGCCCTGCTGCCGGTGGACAAGATCGTCGAGATTATTTTCAAGTGCGGCCGGGCCCTGGATTTCGCCAACCGCGCCGGGGTCATCCACCGCGACATCAAGCCGGCCAACATCCTGCTGCACGGCCAGACCGACATCAAGATTTCCGACTTCGGCTCGGCGCTGATGACCACCAGCGAAGTTACCCAGGTGAGCGGCATCGGCTCTCCCGCCTATATGTCGCCGCAGCAGATCAAGGAGCATCCGCTCACGCTTCAGACCGACATCTACTCGCTCGGCGTGGTGATGTACCAGTTGCTGACGGGGCAGCTGCCGTTTCAGGCCAGCAACAACTTCAGCATGATGTACCAGATCACCAACGTCGAGCCGCAGCCGCCCTCCAGCCTGCGGCCGGAAATCCCGCCGGCGGTGGACCGGATCGCGCGCAAGGCGATGCAAAAGGAACTGGAGCAGCGCTACCAGGACTGGGATGAATTCTCCTACGACCTGGCCGAAGTCTTCCGCAGCGAGGAAGCAGCGCAGAAGAAGGAGGAATTCGCCGACAGCGAAAAATTCAACACCCTGCGCGGCCTGCCTTTCTTCGCCAATTTCAGCGATGCCGAGCTGTGGGAAGTGATGCGCGTAAGCGGCTGGGAATACTGCAAGCCGGGCAAGGTTCTGATGCGCGAAGGGGAGACGGGAGATTTCTTCTGCCTGCTCGCCTCGGGCGAAGTCAAGGTGATCAAGCAGGGCAAGCTGCTCAACATCCTCAACGCCGGCGAATGCTTCGGCGAGATGGCCTATATCTCCAGGGCGAGCGGCAGCGTGCGCAGCGCCGATGTCCTCACCCTGAGCGACTCGCGCGTCATCACCATACGCAACGACGACCTGGACCGGGCCTCCGACATCTGCCGCCACAAATTCGACCGCGCTTTCATGGCCATCCTGGTCGATCGTCTCTCGCTTTCCAACACGCGGCTCATCGGCGTCTAAGCGGGCCCATGCAGGGCCCGCTGCGCGTGCCGGAAGTGATCTGTTGCGGCGAAACGCTCGAGCGTAGTTTCCTGGTGCTTGAATGGCTGAATCTTGGCGCCGGCGCGCCGCGCGATTACGCGAAGCTGGGAGAACAATTCGCGCGGATGATAGACGAGCTACTCGGCGCAGCCGGCTGAGGGATCGGCTGCGGATTTACGCAGAAAGCAACTTCTGCAACTCACCCGACTGGAACATCTCGCCCATGATGTCGGAACCGCCGACGAACTCACCCTTGACGTAGAGCTGCGGGATGGTCGGCCAGTTAGCGTAGGTCTTGATGCCCTGGCGGATGTCGGGATTCGCCAGCACGTCCACCGTGTACAGGTCCTTCGCGCCGCAGGCATTGAGCATGGCCACCGCGTTGGCGGAAAAACCGCACTGCGGGGACTGCGGCGTCCCTTTCATGTAAAGCACCACCGGATGGCCGGAAACCTGTTCTTTGATCAGTTGTTGCGCGTCCATTACGACTCCTTTGCGAATACTTGAGTAAATTGCTCAGCTTTGGATTTTACCGGCTGGGTGACCTGCGGTCAACCCGATCCGCGGCTGGTTCGCGGCCGATTTCAAACCGGAAAAATCAGGCAGGTCGTGGTGCCATGGGCAAGCAACTTGCCCCGGACATCGTAAATATGGCCTTCGGCAGCGGCCGCGCTATTTTAAGGCATTCTCGCCATCGACCGGCGCCCGAATCCCCCCGCTCACCCGCGGGATTCCGGCCAGATCGGGCCAGGATTGCACTTCCCGATATCCCTCGGCTTCGAGCAGCGCACGGCACGCTTCGGCCTGGTCGTAGCCGTGCTCGAACAGCAACCAGGCGCCCGGGCGCAAATGCGCCCCCGCGTTGGCGACGATGGCGCGGATGCAATCCAGCCCGTCCGCGCCGCCAACCAGCGCACGCTGCGGTTCGAAGCGCACATCGCCCATCACCAAGTGCGGATCCTCGGCGGCGACATAAGGCGGGTTGGAGACGATCAGATCGAAAGTCTCCCCTGACAGCGCACCGAACCAGTCACCGCAAAAAAACCTCACGCTGACGCGGTGGCGGCGCGCGTTCGCGCGCGCAACAGAGAGCGCGGCGTAGTCCACATCTACCGCGGTCAGCCGCGCCTGCGGCCGCTGTTTCGCCAGCGCGACGGCGATCGCGCCGCTGCCCGTCCCCAGGTCGAGCACGCGAACGGCCGCGCTCTCGGGGATGCGCGCTAGCGCGAGTTCCACCAGCAGCTCGGTCTCGGGACGCGGAATCAGCACGGCCGGCGCCACCCGGAATTCGAGGCCATAGAATTCGCGCTCACCGAGAATGTAGGCGATGGGCTCGCCCTGGCGGCGGCGCCCGGCCAAAGCCGCAAATGCCTGCTCGGCCTCGGCGCCGGCCGCTTCGTCCGCATGCGCGATCAGCCAGACGCGCGTTTTTCCCAGCAACCGCTCTAGGAGCATGCGCGCTTCCAGCGGCGGCAGGCCGCTTTGCGCGAGGAGTTGCCCTATGGTCATTGCGTCCGGGTCACGTCCGGGTCACGGCGGGACTCAGGCCGCGGCTTCCTCGCCCAGAAGCGCGAGTTGCTCGGCCTGGTGCTCGGCGGCAAGCGCCCCGGTCAGTTCGCCGAGGTCGCCGTCCATGATGTCCTGGATCTTGTACAATGTCAGGTTGATGCGATGGTCGGTGACGCGCCCCTGCGGGAAGTTGTAGGTGCGGATGCGCTCGGAACGGTCGCCGCTGCCGATCAGGCTCTTGCGCGTCGCCGCCTGCTTCGCCGCCTGCTCCCGCAGTTGCTTGTCCTTGATGCGCGCCGCCAGCACCGACAGCGCCTGCGCCTTGTTCTTGTGCTGCGAGCGCCCGTCCTGGCACTCCACCACGATGCCGGTGGGCAAATGCGTCACGCGCACGGCGGAATCGGTCTTGTTGATGTGCTGCCCGCCGGCACCGGAGGCGCGGAAGGTGTCGACGCGGATCTCGGCCGGATTGATGACCACGTCGTTGATTTCATCGGCTTCCGGCATCACCGCAACGGTGCAGGCCGAGGTGTGGATGCGCCCCTGGGTCTCGGTTGCGGGCACACGCTGCACCCGGTGGCCGCCGGATTCGAATTTGAGCTTGGAAAAAACGCCCTGGCCGATGATCTTGGCGATCACTTCCTTGAAGCCGCCGATCTCGGACGCGCTCTCGGAGATCACTTCGACCTGCCAGCGGTTGCGCTCGGCAAAGCGCGTGTACATGCGGAACAGGTCGCCCGCAAACAGCGCCGACTCGTCGCCGCCGGTGCCGGCACGGATCTCGAGGAAGGTGTTGCGCTCGTCGTTGGGGTCCTTGGGCAGCAGCAGCTTCTGCAGTTCGATCTCGATCGCCGCCATGCGCTCCCTCGCCTCCCTGATCTCGGCCTCGGCGAAGGCCTTCATCTGAGGATCGGCGAGCATTTCCTGCGCCGTGTGCGCGTCCTCTTCCGCTTGCTTGAACGACTGGTACAGCTCCACCACCGGCGTGATCTCGGCATGCTCGCGCGTGAGCTTGCGGTAGCTGTCCATGTCGCGCACCACGTCTTCGCTCGACAATAGCCGCGTCAGCTCGCCCAGGCGGCGCGCAAGCTGCTCCAGCTTCGAGGCAATAGAGGACTTCATGGCGGATAGGCCGGAAACGCAGCCGGCTAGCGCGGGCTGCGGATCTGATACAGGCGCGAAACCAGCTCGGTGAGCCGGGCGCGCTCTTCAGCGGAAGCTTCGTTGAGCGCCTGCGTCGGCGCATGCATCAGCTTGTTGGTAAGCCCGTGCGAGAGCGCCTCCAGCACCTGTTTCGGGTCGTCGCCGCGGGCGAGCAGCTTCAGCGCGCGCTGCACTTCCTCGCCGCGCGCTTCCTCCGCGTGGCTCCGGAGCGCGCGTATGGTCGGCACCAGCTCGCGCGATGACAGCCAGTGCAGAAAACTGCCGACGCCGGTCTCGATAATGGCTTCGGCCTGGGCCACCGCCGACTGGCGCGCATCGACGCCGGTTTTCACCATCTGGCCCAGGTCGTCCACGGTGTAGAGGAACACGTCGTCCATGTCCGCGACCTCGGGCTCGATGTCGCGCGGCACGGCCAGGTCCACCATGAACATGGGCCGGTGGCGGCGCGCCTTGATCGCCCGTTCCACCGTCCCCTTGCCGAGGATGGGGAGCGAACTTGCGGTGCAGGACACCACGATGTCGTATTCGTGCAACTGCTCGGGCAGGTCGCGCAGTTCGATCGCGCTGCCGTTGAAGCGGTGCGCGAGCAGGCGCGCCCGCTCCAGCGTGCGGCTGGCCACGGTGAGGGCGCGCGGCTGCTGTGCGGCGAAATGGGTGGCGCACAGCTCGATCATCTCGCCGGCGCCGATGAACAGGATCTTTTGCTCCTTCAGGCTGGGGAAAATGCGTGCGGCAAGCTTCACCGACGCCGCCGCCATCGACACCACGTTGGCGCCGATCTGGGTGTTGGTGCGCACTTCCTTGGCCACTGCAAACGAGCGCTGGAACAACTTGTGCAACAGCGTCCCGAGAGTGCCGGCCGATTCTGCCAGGCGCACCGCCTCCTTCATCTGGCCCAGGATCTGCGGCTCGCCCAGCACCATGGATTCGAGGCCCGAGGCGACGCGAAACGCGTGGCGCACCGCCTGTTCCTTGGGCAGGGTGTAGAGGTAAGGCTTCAACTCCTGCGGCTTCATGCGGTGATACTCGGCCATCCAGAACAGCGCTTCGTGCGGCTCCTTGGAGGAACAGTAGAGCTCGGTGCGGTTGCAGGTGGAGAGGATCGCCGCCTCCCCCACCAGCTTGGTCTGGGTCAGCTCGCGCAGCGCCGATTCCAGTTTTTCGGCGTGAAACACCATCTGCTCGCGGATCGCGAGCGGAGCGGTGTTGTGGTTCAGGCCGAGGGCGTAAAGCTGCATTTAGTTTCCACGGATTCAAGTAGCGGAATTGAGGGGCGCCAGCGCAGCGGCGTCCCCTCCACTTCCGGATTGGTTAATTATAAGCCAAGTCAAGGGCTTAGTCTTAGCTCGCGTTTGATCTGGATCAACCGGCTAGAATACGCGAAACATCAACGTGAGACAGCCATGGCCCGCCAGGATTCCCCGCCGAATTACTTCGTCAACCAGCAATCGGTCACGCCTTATCACCCCGCCAACCACACCGGCACGACCAATTACCGCCTGATCGGCCCGGAGACTGTGGGTGCGAACAATATCGAGGTGGTGCTGGGCGTGGTCGAGAAAGGCAAAGGCGCGCTGCCGCACAGCCATCCCGGCATCGAGCAGGTTTGTTACCTGCTGGAGGGCCGCGCGCTGGCCGAAGTGGGCGGCCAGGCGCGCGAACTCGGGCCCGGCGACTGCTGCTTTTTTCCGGCCGACATGCGCCATACCTTCACCGTGACGAGCGACAC
>DAIRFM010000296.1:0-3085 GCA_036795025.1 Burkholderiales bacterium
TCGGTTGCGAACCCGGGCCGTTCATCACGACCACGTCCTGCAGCGGCTTGATGCGACCGCGCGAAATGCGGCCGATGCCGATCTTGCCGACGTAGCTCGAGTAGTCGATCGAGCAGATCTGCAACTGCAGCGGGCCGTCCGGATCGTCGTTGCGCACCGGCACGTGCTGGAGGATGGCGTCGAACAGGGGCCGCATGCTGAAAGCCTTGTCATCCTTCAGCGCATCGATTGAACTCGGCGCATCCTTCATATCGGCGACCGCCCATCCATGCAGCGCCGAGGCATAGATCACCGGGAAATCGAGTTGGGCCTCGGTCGCGCCAAGCTTGTCGAACAGCTCGAAGGTGTGGTTCACGACCCAGTCCGGCCGCGCGCTGGGGCGATCGACCTTGTTGACGACGACGATGGGCTTCAGGCCCAGCGCCAGCGCCTTGCGCGTGACGAAGCGCGTCTGCGGCATCGGGCCCTCGACCGCGTCGACCAGGAGCAGCACGCTGTCCACCATCGACAGCACGCGCTCGACCTCGCCGCCAAAGTCGGCGTGGCCCGGGGTGTCGACGATGTTGATGTGGGTGCCTTCATAAGTGACCGCGCAGTTCTTGGCGAGAATGGTGATGCCGCGCTCGCGCTCGAGGTCGTTGGAGTCCATGACCCGTTCCTGCACATGCTGGTAGGCGGCGAAAGTGCCGGACTGCCGCAGCAGCTTATCGACCAGAGTGGTCTTGCCGTGGTCGACGTGGGCGATGATGGCGATGTTGCGTATTGGGCGGGTCATGGGGGAAACAGTCTAAAGGGTATCGCAGGTCGTGTCGCGAACCGGCACAAAAGCAAACAGCCGCTTGCCCCGCCTGATCTTGCTCGAACCTAGGTTGAAATACCTGGACCAGAGCTACCTCGAAGGCGGCTTTGGAAGGCCAGAAAATTCAACATGTTAGCACGTTTCTTGCGGATTGGCCCTGTTTTCCGACTTGCTTGTATAATCCCGCATCCCCGTGGCATCGCCGTTGCGAGATTTATCATATAAAAAACATTTAGTTACTTAGATCCCGTTGCAAAATGAATTTTGCAACGGGCCGATCCAGGGGAGCATGAGGGGAGGTATCCCCTCATTTTGAAACAGGTACCTATGCCTAGCCGGTCTGACCCCGCTGCCGCAGGCGACAAGACGAACGTCGCGCCGGCGAAATCGCAACGCGATTTCGCCGGGAAAATCAGCTTGCCGCACTTTCAGGCCAAGCTCGACACCCCGTTTGCCCTGGTGGGAGTGCGCACCGAGGGCGCCGCGCTGGCGGAGATCGTGTATCTGCCGCGCAGCGCCGGCACCCTGGCCCCGGCGAACGCGCTGGCCGAGCGGGCTTGCGCGCAGATCGAAAAATATGTCGCCGATCCGGGATTCCGTTTCAAGCTGCCGATGAAACAAGTGGGCACCGCGTTCCAGCGCCGCGTGTGGAACATGATCGCGTCGATCCCCTGCGGCCAGACCAGGACCTATGGCGATATCGCGCGCGCGCTGCGCAGCGGGCCGCGCGCCGTGGGCCAGGCATGCGGCACCAATTATTTTCCGCTGGTGATTCCCTGCCATCGGGTGGTCGCGGCCAACGGCCTGGGCGGCTTCGCCCATAGCAGCGGCGGCTACCTGCTCGAGGTCAAGCGCCGGCTGCTGGCGCACGAAAAACATGGGAATTAAGGCGCGTAGCCTGGGCGCTGCAACCAGCTTCAGCCGTATGCCCGGGCGCCTGCCTCAAGCACTATGACGGAAAGCGACGCTGCGTTGCTGGACGAGTTCTGCGACCATCTCTGGCTCGAGGATGGCCTGTCCAAGAACACGCTCGAAGCATACCGGCGGGATCTCACCCTGTTCGGCGACTGGCTGGCGCGCGCGCGAGCGCGCACGCTGCTCGATACGCGCGAGGAGGACCTGTCGGCGTATTTCGCCTTCCGCTACACCCAGGCCAGGCTGCGCGCAAGTTCGCAGGCCCGGCTGCATTCGAGCCTCAAGCGCTTTTTCCAGTTCGCTTTGCGCGAGAACAAGGTCGCTGCCGATCCGACGCTCAGGCTGGACACCCCGAAAAAACCGCAGCGCTTTCCCAAGACGCTCACCGAAGCGGACGTGGAAGCGCTGCTCGCGGCGCCGGATGTGGAGTCCGCCCTGGGTCTGCGCGACCGCGCCATGCTGGAGATGCTCTACGCCACGGGGTTGCGCGTGTCCGAGCTGGTGGCGCTGAAGCTGATCGAGATCAACCAGAACATGGGCGTGGTGCGCGTGTTCGGCAAGGGCGACAAGGAGCGCATGGTGCCGATGGGCGAGGAAGCATCGGACTGGCTCACGCGCTACCTGAAAGACGGGCGGCCGCGGCTGCTCGAGCGCGCACAGTCCGACGCGGCATTCGTCACCGCGCGCGGAGCGGCGATGACGCGCCAGGCCTTCTGGTATCTGATCAAGAAGCATGCGCGCGCGGCGGTACCGGGCAAGCCCATGTCGCCGCACACGCTGCGCCATGCCTTTGCCACCCACCTGCTGAACCACGGCGCCGACCTGCGCGTGGTGCAGATGCTGCTCGGCCATGCCGATATCTCGACCACGCAGATCTATACCCACGTCGCGCGCGAACGCCTGAAGCTGCTGCACCAGAAACACCACCCGCGCGGATAGATAAAGGGCATCTCAAGGAACTTCAATTTTGTCATTCTTCGCGAAGTTTATCCCCGGAGGGGGACTCAGAATTACAAGATTGGGATTATTCGAGATGACCTACTTTTTCGTGCTTCTCTCGATGACCACGCCGACGCGCCGCGCGTTGCGCTGGGCGCCGATCTTGGCGATGCTGACGCGCACCCACGGAGCATGGAATTCCCTGAGTATGATTTGCGCCACATGCTCGGCCAGGTTTTCCACCAGGCCATAGTGCTGCTCGACCAGGGTGGCGCGGATGCGTTCGATCACCACGGCGTAATCGATCGTGTCGGCGACCTTGCCGCTGGCGAACACGCGATCGTCGGGCAGCGCGATGTCCAGATCCAACTCAACCGTCTGAGTAATGGTCTTCTCGCGCTTGTAGATGCCGATGCGCGCGTCCAGCCTGAT
>DAIRFM010000297.1:0-3080 GCA_036795025.1 Burkholderiales bacterium
CGTTCAGTTTTTTCGCTGCCGTCGGGTATCCCTTCGGCGGCGTACCGCAAAAACAAGTGCGCGCTTCGCGCCCGGTTATTGCCCTTTTCGCCTGACGCTTGCGTCTGCGCCGAGGATCAAGATACTACAGAAAACTGGTTACCGCAGAGGTCGCAGAGGACGCGGAGGACAACAAAGAGCCATTTTTTTCTTCCTCTGCGTACTCTGCGTCGTCTGCGGTCGAACTTGCTACTTCGATGGCGCCGACGCCTTGAACTTGCCCAACGCCGCCGCGACCAGCGCCTTCTGCTGTTCCTGGTGCTTGGCGTAATATCCGACCGCGGGAGAGGCCGAAGACGGCCGCCCGGCGTACAGCAGCTTCTGCTCCTCGCGCATGTTCTCGCCGAAATAGTGCCGCGTCTGGTACCAAGCGCCCTGGTT
The DNA here is from genome assembly GCA_036795025.1 of Burkholderiales bacterium. Lineage (GTDB taxonomy): Bacteria > Pseudomonadota > Gammaproteobacteria > Burkholderiales > SG8-39 > 2-12-FULL-64-23. The sequence continues at coordinate 421 of DAIRFM010000297.1, forward strand.
CTGCGGCTCTTCCTGGCACCAGACCACATGGGTCGCGTTCGGGTAGCGCTTCATCTCCGCGACGAATGCCTTGTGCGGGAAGGGATAGAGTTGCTCGATGCGGATGATGGCCGCGCCCTTGATATCGCGCTCGCGGCGCTCCGCCACCAGATCGTAGTAGACCTTGCCGCTGCAGCAGATGACGCGTTTCACCGAATCCGGGTCGACGTGCTCGACCTCGCCAATGACGGTGTGAAACTGGCCCTTGACGAACTCCGACAGCGGCGACATCGCTTCCTTGTTGCGCAGCAGCGATTTGGGAGTCATGATGATAAGCGGCTTGCGGAACAGCCGTATCATCTGCCGCCGCAGCAGGTGGAATATTTGCGCGGCGTTCGAAGGCACCACCACTTGCATGTTGTGCTCGGCGCAAAGCTGCAGATAGCGCTCCAGACGCGCCGAGGAGTGCTCCGGTCCCTGCCCCTCGAAACCGTGCGGCAGCATCATCACCAGGCCGCAGACCCGGCTCCATTTGGTTTCACCGGATGAAATAAACTGGTCGATCACCACCTGAGCGCCGTTGGCGAAGTCGCCGAACTGCGCTTCCCAGATAACCAGTTCGTTGGGCTCGGCCGTGGAATAGCCATACTCGAAACCCAGCACCGCCTCCTCGGACAGGACCGAATCGATCACGGTGAACGGCGCCTGCTTATCGGTGACGTGCTGCAGCGGGATGAACGTGCCCGAATCCCACTTTTCGCGGTTCTGGTCATGAAGCACGGCGTGGCGGTGGCCGAAAGTGCCGCGGCCGGAGTCCTGGCCGGAGAGGCGCACCGCATAGCCGCTCGCCACCAGCGTGGCGTAGGCGAAGTGCTCGGCCATGCCCCAATCGACCGGCAGCCGGCCCTCGCCCATCGCATTGCGATCGGCAATGACCTTCCCCACCAGCGGATGCAACTTGAAGTCGGCCGGAACGTAGGTGATGCGCTGCGCCATGCGCTGCAGTTCGGCCAGCGGCACCGCGGTATCGGCGGCATCGGTCCACTTGCGGTCGAGAAAGGGTACCCAGTCGACCGCATACTGGCTCTTGAAATTGGAGATCACCGGGTCGGCGCTATGCTGTCCGGCATCGAGCGCGGTGCGCATGCTCTTGATCAACTCCTCGGCGTCCTGGTCCGCGATCACGCCCTGCGCTGCCAGCTTGTCGGCGTAGAGCTTGCGCGTGCCGGGGTGCGCGGCGATCCTCTTGTACATCAGCGGCTGAGTCACCGAAGGCGTATCCTGTTCGTTGTGGCCCAGTTTGCGGAAGCAGACGATGTCCACCACGACGTCGCGGTGGAACTCCATGCGGTAATCGAGCGCGAGCTGGGTCACCAGCACCACCGCCTCGGGATCGTCGCCGTTGACATGGAAAATCGGCGCCTCCACCATCTTGGCCACGTCGGTGCAATACAGCGTCGAGCGCGAATCGCGCGGGTCGGAGGTGGTAAAGCCGATCTGGTTGTTGACCACCACGTGCACCGTGCCTCCGGTGCCGTAGCCGCGGGTGTTCGACAGATTCAGGGTTTCCATCACCACGCCCTGGCCGGCGAACGCGGCATCGCCGTGCAGCAGGATCGACATGACCTGGGTTCCGTCCTTGTCGCCGCGGCGGCGCTGACGCGCGCGCACCGAGCCTTCCACCACCGGATTGACGATTTCCAGGTGCGAGGGATTGAAAGCGAGCGACAGGTGCACCGGGCCGCCCGGCGTGGACACATCGGAAGAAAAGCCCTTGTGGTATTTGACGTCGCCCGAATGCAGATCGTCGCCGTGTATGCCTTCGAACTCGGCAAACAGGTCCTTGGGCATCTTGCCCAGCACGTTGACGAGAAGATTGAGCCGGCCGCGGTGCGCCATGCCGACGACTATCTCCTGCACGCCCTGGCTGCCGCAGCGCTGGATCAACTCGTCCACGCAGGGAATGACGCTCTCCCCGCCCTCGAGCGAGAACCGCTTCTGTCCGACGTACCGGGTATGCAGGTACTTTTCCAGGGTCTCGGCGGCGGTAAGCCGGTCCAGAATGTGTTTCTTGGTCTCGGCCGAGAACGTGGGCACGGAGCGAATCGACTCGAAGCGCTGCTGCAACCAGCGCTTTTGCGCCGGGTCGCTGATGTACATGTATTCGATCCCGACCGAGCCGCAGTAGGTCTCGCGCAGGCCCTTGATGATCGCGCGCAGGGTCATGCGCTCCTGGCCGAAGTACAGGCTGGCGGCGTCGAACTGCGTATCCATGTCGGTTTCGGTCAGATCGTAGAACGCCGGCTCCAGTTCGGGAATCTGCGGACGCTCCTGGCGCTTGAGCGGGTCGAGCTGGGCCCAGCGCGAACCGAGCACGCGATAAGCGGCGATCAGCTGCTGCACATAGACTTGCTTTCGTGCAACGGTCAGGTCGGTCTGCGTCGCCGCCGGACGCAGCGTGCCTTGCTTGGCGCGCATGGCAAAGGATTCGATGATGGGCGCATGCGCCACGTCGCGGTCCTCGGCGCCCTTGCCTGGGCCGGGCACAAGCTGCATCTGATCGAAATACTCACGCCACTGGCCCGGCACCGAGCCCGGATTGTCGAGGTAGGACTCATACAGGTCCTCGATGTACGGGGCGTTGCCGCCGAACAGGTAGGAGTTGCTCTGGAATTGTTTCA
>DAIRFM010000298.1:0-3073 GCA_036795025.1 Burkholderiales bacterium
TGCCTGCCCGATGGGAGACCTCATTACCGACAACGCGCGCAGGGCCGTCGGTGCCGCGTTGCCGGAAGGCGTGGCTGTCGAAGTCGCGCTGGTGTGGGAACCGCCGTGGACGCCTGACAGGATGTCGGAGAGCGCAAGGCAAACCTTCGGCTGGCCCGGCTGATGCTTCGGCATGGACAGACATTTTTCTTTCAATGACCAATGGAGACCGAAACCATGACTGCCAATACGACCACCACTCTCGACGTGCGCAACGTCGTTCCGCGCGAGCGTCATCCTCTGATTTTTGGCACGTTCGACAAACTCGCTCCGGGGGACGCCTTCTTGCTGGTCAATGACCACGATCCGAAACCGCTCTACTACCATTTCAAGGCTGAACGCGGCGACGCGTTCGCCTGGGACTACCTGGAGTCCGGCCCCGAGGTGTGGAAAGTGCGTATCGCCAAGTCCGCCTGAAATTGCCGCGGCTAGCGGCGCGGCGATGGGAATGAGCGCGGAAGTTACGGTTGCATGGCGAGTGCCCTTGCTCGTGCTCGCATTTGTGTCGTTGTTCCTGGGGGTGGCGGCAGGGCTCGCGCGTCTGGGCTGGCAGTTCCCGCCCCCGGTCGCGGAACTTGTCGTGCTGCATGGGCCGCTCATGGCGTGCGGTTTTTTTGGCACCGTGATCAGCCTCGAACGCGCCGTGGCGCTGTCGCGGCGGTGGGGCTATTTCGGACCGCTGCTCACGGGGCTAGGCGCAGCGGCGGGAATCCTCGGACTGCCCTTCGCCGCCGCTCCCATCCTCGTCGCGATGGGCAGTGCCGTATTGACAGCCGTCTCGGTCGCGTTTTTCCGCCGTCAGCGCGAGCTGTTCACGCTGACGCTCGCGCTCGGGGCCCTCTGCTGGCTGCTGGGGAATTTGCTGTGGCTGGCGGGGCGACCCATTTACGTTGCCGTTCCGTTTTGGATTGCCTTTCTGGTGCTCACCATCGCCGGGGAGCGCCTGGAGCTGTCGCGCGTCCTGCCGCCTTCTGCCGTCGCGCGGCGGGTGTTCATCGTGTCGCTCCTGATGCTGCTCGGCGGGATCGTGATATCGACGTTCGCCTGGACAGCGGGGACGCTGTTGCTGGGCGCGGGGCTGCTCATCCTTTCTCTGTGGCTCATGCGCCAGGACGTGGCGCGGCGCACGGTGAAGGGCAGGGGTCTGCCGCGCTTCATCGCCGTGTGCCTGCTCACGGGATACGTCTGGCTCGCGCTGTCCGGACTCGCCATTCTTGTCTCAGGCGGGCTCGATTATGGCGGCGCATCCTATGACGCGGCGCTGCACGCGGTGGTCCTGGGATTCGTGTTCTCGATGGTATTCGGCCACGCGCCCATTATCCTGCCGGCGGTGCTGCGCGTGGCGGTTCCCTATACCCCCTATTTCTATCTGCCGCTTGCGCTGCTGCACCTCTCATTGTTGGTACGCCTCGCCGGCGACTGGATGATGCTGCCGCAATGGCGGGCTTGGGGCGGCGCGCTCAACGGCATCGCTTTGCTCGCCTTTGTCCTGGGCACGATCGCAGCGATCCTGCACGGCCTGGCCAAAAAGGGCAGGCCTTTGAGTTCTTGAAAGGAAAACAGCCATGCGGACATCAAGGAATTACCATACCTGGTTCATGCGGGCGGCAGCGATCGTGGCGGCTGTGTTCGGCATCGCGACGATCCGCGCCGGCGGCAGCGTGCTCTTCGGTGGCGGCGCGCAGGCCGCCGGCAATGTGGTCGGTTTCGTGCTCTGGTTCAATTTCCTCGCGGGCTTTGCCTATGTGGTGGCGGGCGCCGGACTGTGGATGCGGCGCCACTGGTCGGCGCAGCTCGCACTCGCGATCGCCGCGGCAACCGTGCTGGTGTTCGGCGCATTCGGCATCCACGTGGCTGCGGGCGGCGCCTTCGAAACGCGCACGGCGTGGGCGATGACGCTGCGCAGCGTCGTGTGGATCCTGATCGCGCTATTGGCGTTCAAGGCGATAAAGCGCGACGACTCGGCTCCGGTACGGCTGGGCAGCCGCCATTGACCGGCCCGGCGTTGCCACCGGCCCGAAATAGCGGGAGAATCGGCGCGCGCCTGGAAATCGCGACAACTAACTACAACATCCCGCAAAGGGTTCGGTCTTGCTCAACGCTCCGATCAAGGTACAGACGTTCCTCGCCAACGTGCCTCTGTTCAAGGAACTCGCGAGCGACGAGCTGGACCGTATTGCCGCGAACACCCAACAGGTGCGGGCGGCACGCGCGGAAGTCCTGTTTCGCCGCGGCGACGCCGCACTGGGCTTTCACATTATCGTTTTCGGCCAGGTGAAACTCGCCTTCACGTCGCCGCGCGGCGACGAAAAAGTGGTGGACCTGATCGGTCCGGGGCAAAGCTTCGGCGAGGCGGTCATGTTCATGGAACGCCCGCATGTGGTGACGGCGCAGACGCTGTCGGATTCGTTGCTGTTATACATTGCCAGGGAAATCGTGTTCCAGGAACTGGAACGCGACCCGCGATTCGTGCGCCGCATCATCGCCGGGCTATCGAGCCGGCTTCACCGCTTGATGAGCGACCTCGAAAGCGATTCGCTGCACTCCGGCACGCAGCGCATCATCGGTTATCTCCTGCGCGACAGCGAGGACAACCCGGAGTCCAAAAACGCACTCGAAGTGACTTTGTCTGCGAACAAGGGGGTGATCGCGTCGCGCCTGAGCCTGACGCAGGAGCATTTCTCACGCATTCTCCACGACCTTTCTGCCCGCGGCCTGATCGAAGTGCACGGGCGTTCGATCTACATTCCCGATGTCGCCAAACTGCGCGCCTGCTCGAATTAGTCGGCGGGCAGTTCCCAGATCAGGATCTCGAAACGCCCGTCGGCAAAGCTCTCGGACTTGTAGGCATAGCGATTGCGCTCGAGGAAACGATACAGCGGACGCGGTTCTTGGTGGATGATTAGCTTCATCTGATCGCCTAGTGCGAGTTCGGTCAAGGCCTCCACCACGCGCTCGAACGGCTCGGGCGACTGGAGACCGCGGGCATCGACGATTTTCATGCTTCCTCCTGAGTTTCGGAATTCTGCCAGGA
>DAIRFM010000299.1:0-3070 GCA_036795025.1 Burkholderiales bacterium
CGTGTCGGCCTCGCCCCACGCCACCGGATCGAGGCAGGCCATCACCTCGCGCGTGAGGAAACGGCTCTTCGCGCCGTAGACGTGCCGGTCGCCCGTGCGCGACTGCTGCGTCACATAGTACTTTAGCGGCGCAATCAGGTCGAGTTCGGTCTTCGCGCGCGTCATCGCCACGTAGAGCAGCCGCCGCTCCTCCTCGATCAGCTCCGGGCGGCCGGCCGAAAACTCGGAGGGGAAGTTGCCGTCGGCGATGTTGAGCAGGTACACCGCGTCCCACTCCTGGCCCTTCGCCGAGTGCACGGTCGAGAGCACCAGGTAATCCTCGTCCAGCAGCGGCGTGCCCGAGAGATCGCCTGACGCCTGCGCCGGATCGAGCGCGAGCTCGGACAGGAAGCGCTCGCGCGTGCCGAATTGCTGCGCGATGCGCTCGAGCTGCAGCAGGTCCCCGGCGCGCACCTGCGCCGCGTCATGCAGGCGCGCGAGATGCGGCTCGTACCATTCGCGCACCCGCCCCATCTGCCCCTGCCACGGCCCCTCGGGCACGGCGAGCGAGCCCATCAGCGCCGCGAACGCGGGCCAGGCGTCGCGCGCCAGCGCCGGCGGCGCGAACGCTTTCAGGCTCGCCCAGGCATGCGCATTCGCCTCGAACGCGTCGAAACATTTCGCCGCCGCGGCCGGCCCGATGCCCGGCATGAGCTGCAGCGCGCGAAACGCGGCGATGCGGTTCTTCGGGTTGTCCGCCCAGCGCAGCACCGAGAGCGCGTCCTTCACGTGCGCCGCCTCGAGGAACTTCAGGCCGCCATACTTCACATAGGGAATGTTGCGGCGCACGAGTTCGAGCTCGAGCACATCGGAATGATGCGAGCTGCGAAACAGCACCGCCTGGCGCCTGAGCGGCACGCCGCGCTCGCGCGTCTCAAGCACGCGCGTCACCACGTACTGCGCCTGCCCGAGGTCGTCCAGCACCGTCACATAGCGCGGCCGCCCGCCTGCGCCGCGCTTCGCCTGCAGCGTTTTGCGGTACTGCCGCTCGCCGCCGGCGATCAGCGCATTCGCCGCATCGAGGATGCCCTGCGTCGAGCGGTAGTTTTCTTCGAGCGTCACCACCGCCGCCGGCGGCGCGTACTGCGCGGGGAAGCCGAGGATGTTCTCGACCGTGGCCGCGCGAAACGAGTAGATCGACTGCGCATCGTCCCCGACCACCGTCAGACCCTCGCCCGAGGGCCGCAGCGCCTTCAGGATCTCGGCCTGCAGCGCGTTCGTGTCCTGGTACTCGTCCACCAGGATCTGGTCGAACTGCGCGCCGATCTCGCGCGCGAGCCCCGCGTCCGCCGTCATCGCGTGCCAGTAGAGCAGGAGGTCGTCGTAATCGAGCGCCTGGTTGGCGAGCTTCTTCTCGACGTAGGCGCGGTAGAGGCCGGTCAGCTCCGCCTCCCACTCGGCGCACCACGGAAACACGTTCGCGAGCGTCTCGGCCAGCGGCCGCTGCGTATTCACCCGGTGCGAGTAGATCGCGAGGCAGGTGTCCTTGCGCGGGAAACGCTTCTCCGCCTTGGTCAGCCCGCGCTCGTGGCGCACGACGTCCATCAGGTCCGCCGCATCGCCCCGGTCGAGCACGCTGAAATTCGCATCGAGCCCCACCCGCGCCGCGTAGCGCCGGATCAGGCGGTTGGCGATCGAATGGAACGTGCCCGACCACGGCAGCTTCACTTCCTGTTGCACTTCGCCCACGATGCGCTGCGCCCGGCGCGTCATCTCCACCGCCGCGCGGCGCGTGAACGTGAGCAGCAGGATGCGCTGCGGGCTCACGCCCGCGAGCACCAGGTGCGCCACGCGGTGCGCGAGCGTGTTGGTCTTGCCGGTCCCGGCGCCGGCGATGATCAGCAGCGGGCCCGCGCGAAAGGCGTTGTCAGCCGCGCGCTCGCCGTAGCGGGCGGCGGCGCGCTGCGCGGGGTTCAGGGTGTCGAGGGTGGAGATGGTTGCCATGGGGGCAACTATAAATGATAGCTGTACGTTTATCCAGTGCCGGCGCTTCAGGGGTGGATATCCGGGCTCGAAGCATTCGATCCGACTCCGTCTTGACCCTGTGCCGAACTTTTGCTACAAGGTCATGGCGGGCTTGGCGCTGATTTCCAGACGGCCCTTATTTGAACGAGACTGCGAAAATGACTGTACGCCGTAGGGAGAAACACCGGCTGCGAAGCATCGGCTGGCTGCGCGCGGCGGTATTGGGAGCGAACGACGGGATCGTATCGACATCGAGCCTCGTGCTCGGTGTAGCCGCTTCACATGCAACGCACAGCAGCATACTGATTGCGGGGATCGCCGGTCTGGTTGCGGGCGCCATGTCGATGGCTACTGGAGAATACGTCTCCGTTCATTCGCAGGCAGATACCGAAAAGGCGACACTCGATCAAGAGCGCGCCGAACTTAAAGCGGACTTTGGAGGGGAACAACGAGAATTGATGGCGATTTATATTGGTCGCGGCCTTGATCCTTCTCTTGCGAAACAAGTCGCTAAGCAACTCATGGCCCATGATGCGCTTGGTGCACATGCGCATGATGAACTCGGCATCTCCGGGACGCTAAGGGCACGTCCGCTACAGGCTGCGCTGGCTTCTGCCTGCAGTTTCGCGGCCGGGGCCGCCATGCCGCTTGTGGTCGTTGCATTAGTCTCAGAGTCGAACCTGATTCCTGTCGTTTCTGGAGCTTCGCTTCTGTTTCTCGCGTTCCTGGGAGGATTGGCTGCCCATATTGGCAGCGCAAATGTGGCAACGGGAATAATGCGCATCACATTCTGGAGTGCCTTGGCCATGGGGGTCACTGCAGGTATCGGGGCACTGATCGGAACCGCTACCTGAGCGGCAACCAGAAGCAAGATCGGATCGACAGGCTATATCCTGCCCAGCAGAAGCAATATCACGATTATCAACAACACCAATCCGATACCGCCGCTGGGGTAATAACCCCATTGCCTGCTGTGGGGCCAGGTCGGAATCACACCCAACAGCGCCAGAACCAGCACGATCAAAAGAATCATTCCTACACTCATTTCGCTTCTCCTTGCGTTTTA
>DAIRFM010000300.1:0-3059 GCA_036795025.1 Burkholderiales bacterium
AAGTCCCCACCTCTTCGGGTGGTCCCGACCTTCGGTCTCCCATCTTGGAGGACAAAAACGACAACGGGGACTTGCGCCCCCGTTGGTCTCGATCCGCGCTTATCCGCGGTTCGCCTGGATTACTCCACCTTGGCTTTGGCGCGCAGATCGGCCACGGTCTTCTCGAACATCGCTTCCTGCATGCGCTGCTGCAGACCTGGTTTGGCTTCATTGAAATCCGGGAATTTCGCCGGGCGCACGTCATCGAGTTGGATCACATGCCAGCCGAACTGGGACTGCACCGGCGTCTCGGTGTATTTGCCTTTTTCCAGCTTCATCATGGCATCCGAGAAGGGCTTGACGAAGCCGCCGGGCTGGTTCCAATCCAGATCGCCGCCGTGGTCCTTGGAGCCGGGATCCTTGGAAGCCTTCGCCAGTTCCTCGAATTTCTCGCCTTTCTTCAGTTTTACGATGATCTCTTTCGCGTCGGCTTCATTTTCCACCAGGATGTGGCGCGCCTTGTATTCCTTGTCGCCCATCTGTGACTTGATCTTTTCGAACTCGGCCTTCAGCGCATCATCGCTCACCGGGTGATTCTTGACATAATCCGTGCGGAAGGCCTGGGCCAGGATGTTGGTGCGGGCGAGTTCGATCTGACTCACGGTATCGGCGGTCTTGGCCATGCCCTTGTGGGTGGCTTCCTGCGCGACGATTTCCAGGGTAATCAAGCGATCGCGGATCGCCGCGCGGAGATCCGGCGTATCCTTCTGCCCCTGCGCCTCCTGGGCGCGCACTATGGCATCCACCCTGGACTTGGGGATGGCGACGCCGTTGACGGTCGCGACCTTGGCGCTTGCGGCGCCAGCCTGTGCCAGCGCGAGACCCGGTAGCGAGAGCGCGACGATGAGAGCCAGGGTCAGGCGGAAATTTGTGGGCTGCATGGTTGTTCCTTTTGGTTTGCTACGGTTGTGAAAGAGTTTCTGCCTCGTCCGGCGCGTAGGCGCGGATGGCGAGGGCGTGGATTTGCTGCTGCATCATCGGGCCGAGCGCGGCGTAGATCATGCGGTGGCGTGTCACCGTGCTCTTGCCCGAGAATTGACGGGAAACGATGACCAGCCGGTAATGGCCGCCCCCGCCCTTGGCGCCCTCGTGCCCGGCGTGCAGGGCGCTGTCGTCGGCGAGTTCCAGGCGGCTGGGCTGCAGCGCAGCCAGTTTTTGTTCGATGCTCCGGGCGACGTTCATGCGCGCTTCACTTGGATTCCTTCTGTTCCACGTACTTGGCGAGGAACAGGCCTTGCCCGATCACGAATGCCAGCATCAGGCCCATGCCGCCGAACAGCTTGAAGTTGACCCAGGTGTCGGTAGGGAAGTTGAAGGCGACATAGAGGTTGAGAAAGCCCATGCAGGCAAAAAATCCGGCCCAACTGAAATTCAGCTTTCTCCAGGCCTGTTGGGGCAGTTGGATCTGCTCCCCCAGCATGGTGCGTATCAGGTTCTTATGAAACAACAGCTCGCTCGCGCTCAATACGGAGGCGAACAGCCAGTACAGCACCGTCGGCTTCCATTTGATGAAGGTCTCGTCGTGCAGCAACAGGGTGGCGCTGCCGAACACGACGATGATGGCCAGGCTCACCCACAGCATCGTGTCGATCTTGCGACCGCGCAGCCACAGCCAGCCGATCTGGCCAAAGCTGGCGGCGATTGCGACCGCGGTGGCGACGTAGATCCCCTGCAGCTTGAAGGCGATGAAAAACAGGATGACCGGGAATAAGTCGAACAGAAATTTCATGGGCGTGGATTATAACAGGCTTGGGGGCCTGCGCCGTTCCGCGCGTGCGGGCGACGCAAGCCGTTGGGGCGACAGAATTAAAAACATTCGACCCGCAAAATCCGGGATAGTTGCATCCGCTCCAGGCAGCGGCGCGTTCGATGAGCCCGGGCCAGGCCTGTGGGGCTGCGATCTGGTGCAAAAAGCCGGTGCGCAAGCCCTCTTCGGCGCCGAAGGTCTTGCTCGCGCAGAGCAGCGCGCGCGCCGCCAAGGAATCGAAAAGACCAGTTCGGCATGACCGAAACAGGCCCTACGCCAGCCGCACGTACTCGTAATCCAGCGCCAGGTTGTTGATGCCGCGGTCCGGCGGCGCGATCCAGCCGGCCATTTTGCCCGGTGTGGTCACGCGCTGCATCAGGCTGGTGACGTAAGTCCTGTCGGCGGGCGTTGGCAGCCACTCGGGCAATCTGCGCTCGTACTCCTCGCGTGCAATGATGCGGCCTTCGGGGTCGGTGGGCACATTGGTCCAGGCGCCGATGCTGCGGCGGAATCGAGTCGAGGGCAGTCTGAGGCGGAAATCGTGCCCGGCCTTCTGTATCTGCATATTCCAGCGCTTCAACCCGATTTCGCAGTCGCGCACATAGGCTTCGCGCAGCACCTCGTTCATTGCATTCCTGAGGCCTACGGTTTCTTTTTGCAGCCCGCCCTTGCCGTCGGGGGTCTCCAGTTCATAGGTGGCATCGGTGCAGACGTGGTCCTGGTACTGGGTGGTTTCATCCGGGCGGCCCTTGATGCCGTTGGCGAACGAGCTTGCGGCATTCGACGACACCTCCGAGCCGAACAGGTCCAGGGACGAGCTGAACCAGAAATTGAGATAGCGCTGCAGTAGCGGCAGATCGACCACACCCTGGCCCCGCAGCGCCTGCACATCGTCCGTGCCGAGTTCCTTCATCACTTCGAGGGTGCGCCTGACCACCCGGCCGATGCCGGTTTCGCCGACGAACATGTGGTGCGCTTCCTCCGTGAGCATGAAGCGGCAGGTGCGCGCGAGCGGGTCGAAGCTCGACTCGGCCAGGCTCTTCAACTGGAACTTGCCGTCGCGGTCGGTAAAGTAGGTGAAGCAGAAAAACGACAGCCAGTCGGAGATCGGCTCGTTGAAGGTGCCGAGGATGCGCGGCTTGTCCGCATCGCCCGAGTGGCGCGCGAGCAGCTCTTCCGCTTCCTCGCGCCCGTCGCGGCCGAAATGGGCGTGCAGCAGATACACCATGGCCCACAGGTGGCGGCCTTCCTCGACGTTGACCTGGAACAGGTT
>DAIRFM010000301.1:0-3045 GCA_036795025.1 Burkholderiales bacterium
GGCTGAAGCGATCAAGAAGGCGGCTGACGCCTACAGCCGCACGCGTCTGACGCCGGCGATCCAATCGTTGCTGCGGCGCTGGTTGAAGTGGTGACCACCAACCAGTCAGAGCTGGAAGCCGATCCACAGCACCAGCCCTTCAACGAAGTCGCGCCACAGACCAGGCGGCTGCGCGTCGTAGAGGCGGGCCGCACGGCGTTCAAGGTCGAACCAGGCAGAAAAACGCGCGATATCGCCGGCGTCATGAAACGCCGCCATGAGTTCGTAATTGAGGAACAGGCTGCGGCTGTCCAGGTTAGTGGAGCCCGCCAGCGCCAGCACATCATCAATGATGGCGGCTTTGGCGTGCAGCATGTGCGGTGCGAGCCAGACGCGCACCCCCGCAGCGGCAAGAGCGCGCAGCGAACGATGCCGCGCGATGTCGGCCAGGCGATGATTGGACCGCGCCGGCAACAGCAAATCCACTTCCACGCCCCGCCTTGCCGCCAGACACAGCGCCATCAGCAAGGCGTCGTCGAGCAGGACATAGGGCGAGGCGAGCGCCATGCGCGTGCGCGCGCGGTAACCCGCGCTGACGAGCAGCGCGTGCACGGTGTCGTCAGCCTGGTCAGGGCCCGAGGCGATAATCTGCCCGGCGGCCTCGCCAGGCGCGGCGATGGGGATGGGCTTCGCGTCCGCCGCCGTAGCAGCGCCCGTCGCCGGCGGTTCGGCCCCCACCGCGAAGACCCAGTCGCGCCGGAACAGATCGGCTGCCTGCCGAGCGAGCGGGCCTTGCAGATCGAAGCTCAGGTCGCGCCACGCCGCGCCGCCGGGCTGCGCTTCGAAATACTCCGCGGCCAGATTGCGCCCCCCGCACCACATCCGCTCGGCCACGCAGCCAGCGTCGGCCACCGCGAGCTTGCGATGGTTGCGCAGATTCGTTCGACCATTCAGATCGAAGCGCAGCAGGGGCGCAAACAGCCCGACCCGGACACCCGCGTGCACTAGTGGCGACAGGTCGGGCCACCCGCCCATCATGCGGCCCACCCCGTCGAGCAACAGCCGCACCTGCACCCCGGAGCGTGCCTTGGCGGCCAGATGCGAGATCACCGCCGCGCCGACCGTGTCCCGCCCGAGCATGAAGCTGCACACATCAAGGGTCTGCCGCGCACCGTCGATCAGTTGCAGAAGCGCTCGCAGCGACTCCGAGCCATCGGCGTGGACGCACAAGGCCCGGTATTTCGCGGGGCACGGCTGCCCGAGCGCAGCGGCCACCTCGGCCGGCCAGGCACTCCCATCGGCGCTGTGTGGAATCGTCCGAGCATCCGCGCGTGAACGGCCGGTGCGGGTGAGCTTGCGTGTGCCGAACAGCAGATACAGCGGCAGCGCGGCGTAGGGCAACAGGAACATGAAGAATACCCAGCCGATGGCAGCGGATGGATGCCGGCGTTGCTGCAGCACGTGCGAGACCACCACATACACGAGCAGGCCGGTGACGGTAAACAGCCCATGCAGCGACAGCCAATGCGAAGGTGTCAGGGAAGGCAGCACGTGCGGCCGAGCGAAGGGTGGAGCGTTTCAGTCATGGCATCAAGCGCGTATCCGCATGGCCAGGCTCTGTTGCATCCGAACGCGGATAGGTGATTGCCGTGCCATTCACCTTGGCAAAAGGAGTCAGCGCGTGTATCTGGCATCGGGTCTGGTTAATGATCTCCTCGACGCGAAGACCGTGTACCACCAAAGCGTCGGCAATTAACGAGCGATGACAGCGCCACGGCACGGCCTCGGCGCACATAAGCGCCACTCGCTCCTGTTTTGCCAGTTTCATAAGGGACGCCAGGTTCTGCGCAAATTCTGCGGTCTGCATGTAGTCGGCGTAACCGCGGAATGAAGCGTTTCGCCAACCCAGATTCGGGGACTCCGGGCCTGCGCGGCGGAAGCCCCCCAGGCCAGCGACGTGCGCGTAGCGGATGCCGGCAACCTCGAGCGCGGCCGGGAAGGTGTCGCGGTTGAACTGCGGGTTGTGGCGGGAGCGCGGCACGGTACGCACGTCAATAAGCCGGGTCACCGAGTGGGCCGCAAGCAAAGCAATGAACTCGGCGAGGGGTCGCGTCGAATGACCAACGGTCAATACGACAGGCTGAGAGTCCTGCTTCGTCATGGATTCTGCAATCCTCGGCTCAACGCGCGGACAAGGCTTTGATTCGTGCGCGCAGCACAGGTACGAGCTGCCGCTCAAACCAGGGATGGCGCTTGAACCACGGCTGGTTGCGCGGCGACGGGTGGGGCAGCGGGACGTATTGCGGAGCGTACTCCCGCCACGCCTTGGCCGTCTCGGCCAGCGACGGCTTGCGGCGACTGCCCAGAAAGTGGCGCTGCGCATACTGACCAATGAGCAGAGTTAATTCAATCCGCGGCAGCCGGGCCAGCAACTGGTCGAGCCAGAGCGCCGCGCATTCACGACGCGGCGGCATATCACCGCCAGTTCCCCGGCCCGGATAACAATAGCCCATGGGGATGATTGCGATGCGCGATTCATCATAGAAGATCTCCTTGTCCACGCCCATCCACGCGCGCAGACGCTCCCCGCTCAGGTCGTCCCACGGAATGCCGGTCGCGTGCACGCGCACACCGGGCGCCTGCCCCACGATGAGGATACGGGCCGTTTCACCCGCACGCAACACCGGGCGCGGGCCGAGCGGCAGATGCGCCGCGCAGGCACGGCAATCGCGCACGACGGCCAGCAACGCTTCGAGGGTGGGATAGCCTGTTTCGGGCACAGCGATCTTTTCCTCTCCCCCGCGGACGGAGTAGGCCGGTTTGAGGACGGAAAGCGTACTGATGGTCCTGCGTTTCTTCGGTTCGGTCATGTTGTAGTGCGCAATAATTCGAGGAGTGGCAATTTAGGATGTCATTCGCATATTCGATCAGGCGGCAATCCCATAGTTAAGCGAGCTTCTTCTTGGTGATGAGATACAGGAGGTACCACACCACCGCGAAGCGGTTTAGTTCAGCTGCGCAGCAATTTCGGAGCCGAGCATACCGGGCATCATCACATCTAACAGG
>DAIRFM010000054.1:0-8507 GCA_036795025.1 Burkholderiales bacterium
ACCAACATTTCCGGCATCGGCACGGCGGCCGACTTCTCGCTCGTCGCCCCGAGCCAGACGATCGACCTCGCACCCGGGGCCACCCTCTCCGGCACTAACATCAGCCTGATCGCGACCGCGGGCGATGTGACGGTGAAGTCGGCCATCACCAACGCCCAGATCAACGGCGGCCAGTCCGGCGGCTCACTGAATCTTTACGCGTCGGGGAACATCGTGTTGAACAATCCCGGCGGCAGCAGCAGCGGCGTGGTGATCGGGCGGGACTTGGGCACGCTTGATCTTCTGGGGAACCGGCAGTTCGAGAAATTCGATCACACCCTGAAGCTGGTGGCTACCGGCGATGTCAGGATCTATGGCACGATCGAAGTGACGGGCGACCTGGCGCTGCGTGCCAACGCCAGCGCCAGTGAGGCGTCCGGACCCGGCGGTGTCGCCGGCTTCGGCGCGGGCTCGGGCAGCGTGATCATCGCAGGCTCGGCGGGCAATCCGGTCGAGGTGCGCGCGCAGAACATCGTCGTCGGCGTGAAAGATGCCAGCGGCAACCCGTTGCCGGTGCAGAATCTCGTCATCGACAACAGCGGCAATACCGCCGGCACCGGCGAGTTCTTCGACACGACCCTGCGCGCCGACAAGAAGCTCGACATCTATCTCAATGGCGACCAGGGCGGCGCCGGGACCTCGGGCAATATCGTCATTACCGGCGGTACCGCGTCGGCAACCTCCACCGGCATAGCGCTCGCAGCGGCCAAGAGCTCGGCCCTGGCCGCGATCCGCGGCGAAGTCGTCAGCATTCTCGGCGTCAGGGGCGGAACGCCAATTACGCCGGACCCGAATGCGCAAAACTGGACGATAGAAGATCCGATTAAGCCGCTCCCGGATACCCAAACCGTCAACCCGCTGGCGCCCTACACCAGCAACAGCAGCAACATCACCCTGAACGGCGGCACGGCCACGAGCGATACCACGGCCGGGGGCGGCGCGCTGGCCGCGGCCGATGCGCTGATACTCGGCACCAGCAGCAAGTTCATCGACATCGGCGGCAACCTGGTGCTGCTCGGCGGCACGGCGGATTCGAAAAAAGGCGGCCAGACTTTGGCTGGCGCCAAGATCGACCCGGTCAGCCTGAGGCTCAATACCGGCGGCTACGTCAAGCTCATCGGCGGCACCGGCGCCGGCGCGCTGGCGGCCATCGTCAACAGCGGCGACATGGAGATCAACATCGGGGGCAAGTTCGACTACACCTATACCGATGCGACTGGGGAGCACACGGTGAAGGACATCGGTCTGCTGCTGGCGGGCGGGATCGGGTCCGGGCTCTTCGACCGTAACAACCAGCCGATCAAGCTCTATTACGACGTCTCCTCGCAGATCCTGCTCCTGTTCCCTGCGATAAATGGCGGCGCGGGCGGCGGCTCGTACTTCCTGAACACGGACGTGACCAAGGCTACGGCGTTCATCCAGTCGCTGTCGCCGCGCGGCTTCGACGAATCGCTGATGTCGTATATCATCTTCGCCGCAAACGAGGAAACCCGGACCGGGCGCATCCGCACGGGCATTTCGACGATGGACGACCCGAGCAAACCTTCCTGCAACTAGCGGTTGTGCGCGAGTTCCCGGGGGGACCGGCGACGGGGTTGAGCGTGCCGGTTGGGTTACACTTGCTCCCGCAGGCTGACCCGATCCAGGTTTTGTTACAGCCGCGGCAATGAGCACAAGCGGGGAATTCGACATGGCGCACCCGGCAAACGTATCGACCACACTACTGCGCAATGTGCCGCTGTTCGCGGCGCTGGACGAGGATCAGCTAAGCGTGCTCGCGCGCATGATCGTGCGCAAGAGTTTTGGCCGTAACGCCACCATCATCGGCGCCGGCGATCCCACCGATTCTCTGTACATTGTCATTAACGGCCGCCTCAAGGTGCTGATGAGCGACGAGCAGGGGCGGGAAGTGATTCTTTCCCTCCTCGGCCCGGGCGAGTTCTTCGGCGAGATGGGCCTCCTCGATGACAGCCCGCGCTCGGCCAGTGTGGTGACGCAGGAGCCGTGCGAGTTGCTGAGCATTTCCAAGACCGACTTCAAGCGCAGCCTGGCGGAGAATTTCGACTTGTCGCTGACGGTGATGCGCGGTCTGGTGAAACGGCTGCGCGAGGCCGACCGGAAAATCGGCAGCCTGGCGCTGATGGACGTATACGGCCGGGTGGCGCGGTTGCTGCTGGAGATGGCCGAGGATGTCGATGGGGAGAAGGTGGTGGTCAAGAAACTGTCCAAGCAGGACATCGCCAAGATGGTAGGCGCTTCGCGCGAGATGGTCAGCCGCGTGATGAAAGACCTGCAACTCGGCGGTTACTTCGAAGTGCGCGGGCGCTCCATCGTCCTGCGCGACAATATACTGCTCGCCGAATAAGCGTCGCTACGCGCTCCCGGCCACCCGCCCGGGTGCCATCGGCCGCGCCAGTCCGGGTAGAATCTGATAGCATAAAGAGCAAGTTGCGGCCGCTTTATAGCTACTCGGGGAAAGTCAAATGGCGGGAAGCCTGTCGGGCACGTCCAGCGTTTCCACAGCGCTATTGCGCAACGTGCCCTTGCTTTCGCTGCTGCGTGAAGACGAACTCGCCCTGCTGGCGCGTGTCGTCTCGCGCAAGTCCTACGCTCGCGGCAGTCTGATTCTGGCCACCGGCGACGCTACCGACTCGCTCTACATTCTCATCAGCGGCCGCATCAAGGTGTTCATGAGCGACCTCGACGGCAAGGAGGTGATCCTGTCCATCCTCGGGCCGAACGAATTTTTCGGCGAAATGGGCTTGATCGACAACAACCCGCGTTCGGCCAACGTCGTGGCGCTCGAACCGTGCGAGCTCATCTGCATTTCCGAGCCGGATTTCAAGCGTTGTCTGGCCGATAACTTCGACATGGCCATGACCGTGATGCGCGGCTTGGTGAAGCGCTTGCGTGAAGCGGACAACCAGATCGGCAGCCTGGCGCTGATGGATGTCTTCGGGCGCGTGGCGCGGCTGCTGTTGGAGACGGCCGAAGTCATCGACGGGGAGAAAGTGGTGACGAAGAAGCTGTCCAAGCAGGATATCGCGCGCATGATCGGCGCGTCGCGCGAGATGGTGAGCCGGGTGATGAAGCACCTGCAAGAAGCCGGGTATATCGAGGTGCGCGCTGACACGATCGTCATCCGCGAGAATATTCCGCTGTCGGATTAGCGGCAAATGGGTGCATTAATTCACGAATCACGGCACATTCCCTGGCTGGGAGCCTGTTTTCCCGGCCAAACGTCGGAAAAATTTGTCAGGTATGTGAACTTGTTCCTCGGCTCCCGGCGCGGGAGTGGACTATATTGGTTTTGGGTAAAAGCGAGTAGGGCGGTGCAGGTTGCCGTCGCGCAAGAAGGAGTAAGAACATGCAGGCTTATCGTGCGACCTTGAAATGTTTTGCTATTCTGGGCTTGGGACTGGTATCGGCCGCCGTTTGGGCCAATACGGGTACCGTATCGCAACTATCGGGGACGCTGTCGGTGCAGAAGGCCGATGGGTCCATGCGCATACTGTCGCAGAAATCCGAGATTCGTAGCGGCGACACCATCAACACGCAGAAGGACAGCTACGCGCAGATCAAGTTTTCCGACGGCGGGATGATCACACTCAAGCCGAACACCAGCGTGAAAATCGAGCAGTTCCAGTTCAAGCAGGAAGAGCCGGAGAAGGACAGCTTCATTTTCGGCCTGGTCAAGGGCGGCCTGCGGGCGGTGACGGGTTTGGTGGGCAAGCGCGGCAACCAGGACGCCTACAGCCTGGGCACGGTTACGGCGACCATCGGCATCCGAGGCACCAGCTACGGCGCCGACGACTGCGCGACCACGCCTTGCCCGAAGGCGAATTCCAGCGAAAACCTGGAACCCAGCGTGTACGTGAGCGTGACCGACGGCGAGATCATTGCGACCAACAGCGCCGGCTCGCAGAATTTCCTGGCCGGCCAGTTCGGCGCCATTTCGGACCGCAACAGTCGCCCGCGCTTCCTTTCCACGGATCCGGGCCTGCAGTTCACGCCGCCGGCGACCTTTATCCAGAGCATCATGACGGGCGCAGCCGCGAACGCGGGCAAGAACCAGGAATGCGTCGTCCGCCGCTGATCCGCACCGTTCTCTGATCATAAAAATCCCCGCTTGGTGCGGGGATTTTTATTTTCGGCCGTCGCGGGGATGCTTTGGTGCCTGGCGGGCCAAGCGGGTAAAATGGCCAAATAGCCTTCCGGCAGTTTATGAACACCTTGAACCGAACCGATACGCCGCCCCTCCCGGGGAAAATCGCCGCCCTGCTGCGCGAATCCAAGTGGTTTGCGCTTCTAGCCCTGGCGCTTTATCTGTTGCTGATTCTGGTTACCTTCGATAAGTCCGATCCAGGCTGGTTTCACAGTACCGCAGCGGCAGCCGCGAGAAACGCGGGCGGGCGCGCCGGGGCATGGCTGTCCGAGCTGCTGCTGCATCTGTTCGGCATTTCCGCGTATTGGCTGGTGGTGCTGCTCGCCTATATCGTCGTCGCCGGCTATCGCCGGCTTGATGGAAGCCGGTTGCTGGATAAGCGTCCGCTGATCGTTGCGGTGGCCGGCTTTGCCGTGCTGATCGCAGCCAGTTGCGGCATGGAAGCGCTGCGCTTTTACACCCTCAAGGCGATGCTTCCGCCGCTGAGACCCGGCGGCATACTCGGTGCCGTGGTCGGCAGCAGCTTCTCCACTGCATTCGGCTTTACCGGGGCGACGCTGATATTGCTGACCCTGCTTGCGATCGGTTTGAGCCTCTTCACCGGCATTTCCTGGCTTAGCGTCATCGAACTGACCGGCGCGGCGCTGGAATCGGCGTATGGGTTCGTGCTGCAAAGCTGGCAGCGCCGCCAGGATCGCAAGGCGGGCGAAATAGCGACGCTGGAGCGCGAGGAGATCCTGGAGGAGGACAAGAAGCGCATCATCGAGGATCGCGAACCGATCTGGATCGAAGCGCCGGTGGTCGAGATCCCCAAGTCGGAGCGCGTGATCAAGGAAAAGCAGGCGCCCTTGTTCCAGGACCTGCCCGACACGCCGCTGCCGCCCCTGTCGCTCCTGGACGAGCCCCAGCGCGACGTCGAGGCGATGAGCGTCGAGACCCTGGAATACACCTCGCGTCTGATCGAAAAGAAACTTTCCGACTTCGGCGTGCAGGTGAAGGTGCTGGCCGCCTATCCGGGCCCGGTGATCACGCGCTACGAGATCGAACCGGCGGTGGGCGTCAAGGGCAGCCAGATCACGAGCCTGGTGAGGGACCTGGCGCGGGCGCTGTCGGTGGTGAGCATACGCGTGGTCGAGACCATCCCCGGCAAGTCGTGCATGGGGCTGGAAATTCCCAATCCCAAGCGCCAGATCGTGCGGCTGTCGGAGATCCTCAGTTCCGAGGTCTACCACGAGATGCACTCGCCGCTGGTCCTGACCCTGGGCAAGGATATTGCCGGCAAGCCCGTGGTTGCCGATCTGGCAAAAATGCCGCATCTGATGGTGGCCGGAACGACGGGCTCGGGCAAGTCGGTGGCCATCAACGCCATGATCCTGTCGCTCTTGTACAAGGCCGAGCCGCGCCAGGTGCGCATGATCCTGATCGATCCGAAAATGCTGGAGCTGTCGGTATACCAGGACATCCCGCATCTGCTCGCGCCGGTGGTGACCGACATGAAGCAGGCGGCGAGCGCGCTCCACTGGTGTGTGGCGGAGATGGAGCGGCGCTACAAGCTCATGTCCTGGCTGGGCGTGCGCCAGCTCACGGGGTACAACACCAAGGTGGCGGAGGCGGAGAAAGCCGGCCGTCCGATCCAGGATCCGACTACGCTCGAGACCGGTGAGCCGCAGTTCCTCGGGCCGCTGCCTTATATCGTGGTGGTGATCGACGAGCTCGCCGACCTGATGATGGTGGTGGGCAAGAAGGTGGAGGAACTGATCGCGCGCCTGGCGCAGAAGGCGCGCGCCGCAGGCATACACCTGATACTGGCGACGCAGCGCCCCTCGGTGGACGTGATCACCGGGCTGATCAAGGCCAATATTCCGACGCGCATCTCGTTCCAGGTATCGAGCAAAGTGGACTCGCGCACCATCCTCGACCAGATGGGCGCCGAGGCTTTGTTGGGCCAGGGGGACATGCTCTACCTGCGGCCCGGAACCGGACTGCCGCAGCGCGTGCATGGGGCCTTTGTCGCCGATCACGAAGTGCACAAGGTGGTCGCTTATCTCAAGAAAATGGGACAGACCGATTACATCGACGGCGTGCTCGATGCGGACGAATCCGGCAGCGAGCCGAACGGCGCAGGCGAAGCGAGCGGCGAGGCCGATCCCCTTTACGATCAGGCGGTGGAAATCGTATTGCGCACGCGTCGCGCTTCCATCTCGCTGGTGCAGCGGCACCTGCGCATCGGCTACAACCGCGCGGCGCGCCTGATCGAGCAGATGGAGCACGCGGGCATGGTCTCGGCGATGCAGCCGAACGGCAACCGCGAGGTTCTGGTGCCCAACCGGGCCGAGGGCTAAAGCGATGCGGAATCGGATGCTGTTGCTTGCCGCGCTGCTGCTGCCCGCGGGCGGCGCCCTCGCCTCGGGTCTCGACGCGCTCCACAGTTTCATCGTGGCCACGGCATCGGCGCAGGGCGAATTCGAGCAGAAAGTCTACGACCGCAAGCACAAGCTGACGCAGGAGTCGAGCGGCACCCTGGCTTTCTCGCGCCCCGGCCGGTTCCGCTGGACTTATGCCAAGCCCTACGCCCAGCTGATCGTCGGCGACGGGGAAAAAGTGTGGGTCTATGACGAGGACCTGAATCAGGTCACGGTGAGGCGTCTGGACCGCGCGCTTGGTTCGACGCCGGCGGCGCTGCTCGCCGGCAGCAACGAAATCGAGCGCGCCTTCAAGCTCAGCGACCGGGGACAGAAGGACGGCCTGGAATGGGTCGAGGCCGTGCCGCGAGAGAAAGAATCGAATTTCGAGACCATCCGCATGGGCTTCGGTTTCTCCGGACTGGAGATCATGGAATTGGCCGACAGCTTTGGCCAGACCACGGTGCTGAAGTTCACCGCCTTGCGCCGCAATCCAAAACTCAACACGGCGTTGTTCAAGTTTGTCCCGCCCAAGGGCGCAGACGTGATCGGCGACTGAGTCGTGGCTTGTCAGCGTAGCGCGATAGATTTGTGACCGACCTTTTCGCAGGCCCAAAGCCCGCGGCGCCACTGGCCGAGGCCATGCGCCCGCAATCCCTGGCCGACGTGGTGGGTCAGCCGCATCTGCTCGGGCCGGGCAAACCGCTGCGCCTGGCTTTCGAATCGGGCAAGCCGCATTCCATGATCCTGTGGGGGCCGCCGGGCGTGGGCAAGACCACCCTGGCGCGCCTGATGGCCAACGCCTTCAATGCCGAATTCATCGCCTTGTCTGCGGCGCTTTCCGGGGTCAAGGACATTCGCGAGGCGGTGCAGCGCGCCGAAGCCGTGCTGGCGCAGTCGGGGCGGCACACCATCCTGTTCGTCGACGAGGTGCATCGCTTCAACAAGGGGCAGCAGGATGCATTCCTGCCCTTTGTCGAGCAGGGCTTGTTCACTTTCATCGGCGCCACCACGGAAAATCCCTCGTTCGAAGTGAACAGCGCGCTGCTGTCGCGCGCCGCGGTGTATGTGCTCAAGAGCCTGAACGACGAGGAACTCGGACAGCTGCTCGAACGCGCCGTCGGCGGCCCGCTTGCGGGTCTGCAATTCGACGCGAACGCGCGCGAACGCCTGATCGGGCTCGCCGACGGCGATGCGCGGCGCCTGCTCAATCTGCTCGAGATCATCCAGACCGCCGCAGGCGAAACCGAGCACAGCATCGACGGCGCCTTCGTCGACAACGCGCTGTCGCGCAATCTGCGCCGTTTCGACAAGGGCGGCGATGCCTTCTACGACCAGATTTCGGCCCTGCACAAAAGCGTGCGCGGCTCCAGCCCCGACGCCGCGCTGTACTGGATGGTGCGCATGCTCGATGGCGGCGCCGATCCGCTGTACGTCGGCCGGCGGCTGGTGCGCATGGCCATGGAAGACGTGGGCCTCGCCGATCCGCGCGCGCTGCGCCTCGCGCTCGATGCCTGCGAGACCTACGAGCGGCTGGGCTCGCCCGAGGGCGAGCTGGCGCTGGCCGAGGCGGTGATCTATCTCGCCTGCGCCGCCAAATCGAACGCGGTGTACGTGGCGTATAATGACGCCCGTGCGTTCATCGGGCAAGACAAGTCGCGCCTGGTGCCGGAGCATCTGCGCAATGCCCCGACCAAGCTGATGAAGGACCTGGGTTATGGGCGCGAATACCGCTACGCTCACGACGAGCCGGATGCCTACGCCGCGGACGAGCATTATTTTCCGGAAGGCATGCCCGAAGTGAATTGGTACCGGCCGACGCCGCGCGGCCTGGAGGCCAGGATATCCGAGAAGCTTGCCTACCTGCGCGAGCTCGACAGAAAAGCGAAGAAGTCTTAGAG
>DAIRFM010000302.1:0-3039 GCA_036795025.1 Burkholderiales bacterium
CAACCTGCTGTACCTGCCGCTGGACAAGATCATGCAGATGACGGCCGGCGCCTTGCCCGAGTCGGCGACACCGTCTTCCAAGCAGACGCTGATCGATCCGACGCCGAATCCGGACCCGGCCGCGCGTTCGCGCGACGCGCTGCGCGGTCGCGAGCGGGAGAGCCGGCCATGATGAACAGTCGCCTCGGAGTCGCGCTCGCTGCCGCGCTTGGCGCGGTGTTGCTGGCGAGCCTGTCGCTGTTCACGGTGGACCAGCGCGAGCGCGCGATCGTGTTCCAACTGGGCGAGGTGAAGGAAGTCATCACCAAGCCCGGCCTGCACTTCAAGTGGCCGCTGATCCAGAACGTGCGTTACTTCGACGCGCGCATCCTTACGCTGGATACGCCCGACGCCGAGCGCTATATCACCTCGGAAAAGAAAAATCTGCTGGTCGATTCTTTCGTCAAATGGCAGATCACGGACGTGCGCCAGTACTACATCAGCATCGGCGATGAAGCGCAGGCGCAAACGCGCATTTCGCAGACCGTCAATGCGACGCTGCGCGAGGAGTTCGGCAAGCACACGGTGCACGAAGTGGTGTCCGAGGACCGCAACGAAATCATGAAGACCGTGCGCGAACGCGCCAACCAGGACGCGAAGAAGATCGGCGTGGAAATCATCGACGTGCGCTTAAAGCGCGTGGACCTGCCGCAGGAAGTGAGCGAGTCGGTGTACAAGCGCATGGATGCCGAGAGGAAGAGCGTCGCCAACCAGCTGCGCTCGGAAGGCTCGGCTGCGGCCGAGCGCATCCGCGCCGAGGCGGACAAGGAGCGCGAGGTGATCATCGCCAACGCCTACAAGGACGCGCAGCGCGTCAAGGGCGAGGGAGACGCGAAGGCGGCGGCGGCGTACGCGCAGGCATTCGGCCAGAACCCGGAGTTTTACGCCTTCTATCGCAGCCTCGAAGCCTACCGCTCGAGCTTCAATAACCGCAGTGATGTGCTGGTGCTGGAGCCGAATTCGGATTTCTTCAAGTACCTCAAAGGCCCCGGCAAGGGCAGCAAGTAGCGCTTACGGGAGAGCCGGGGATGGCCACCACTTTCCTCATGGCGTTCGCGCTGATGCTGGTCATTGAGGGCATCCTGCCGTTCCTGTTTCCGACGCAGTGGCGCGAGACTTTTCGCCGCATCACCCAGTTGAGCGACGGGCAGATCCGATTCTTCGGCCTGTCGTCGATGCTCGCGGGTTTGCTGCTGCTGTTTTTTTCGAAGTGAGAATAAAGGCATGAGGACCGCAACCGGCAGCCTGGGCAAGATGCTCCTGCTCATCCGCCGCTTCTCTCTGCTCGCGCGCTCCTATGCGTAACTGGGTCCTGCCCGAATACATCGAGGACATCCTGCCGCCCGAGGCGCGCGGGATCGAATCGTTGCGCGCGCGGCTGCTGGAGCTGTTCCGCGTCCATGGCTACGAGCTGGTCATGCCGCCGCTATTGGAGTACCTCGAGTCGCTGCTGACCGGCACCGGCCACGACATGGACCTGCGCACGTTCAAGCTGGTGGACCAGCTTTCCGGGCGCACCATGGGCCTGCGGGCCGACATCACGCCGCAGGTGGCGCGCATCGACGCTCATCTGCTCAACCGCGAGGGCGTGACCCGGCTTTGTTACTGCGGCCCGGTACTGCACACGCTTCCGGCCGGGCTGACCTCGACGCGCGAGCCGCTGCAGATCGGGGCCGAGATCTACGGTCACGGCGGCATCGAAAGCGACCTGGAAATACAGCGGCTGCTGGCGCAGGCGCTGAAGCTGTGCCGGCTGTCAAACGTGCGCCTGGATATCGGCCACGTCGCGGTATTCCGCGCGCTGGCGCAGCGCGGCGGCGTCAGCGCCGGATTGGAGGCCGATTTGTTCGCCGGCCTTCAGGCCAAGGATGTTTCGGCTTTGCAGGCCTTGACCAAGGGCCTGGACAAGGCGACACGCGGCGCAATCCTGCTGCTGCCGGAACTGTACGGCGGGCGCGAAGTGATCGCGCGCGCCAGGCGCGAGTTGCCGAAGCACGCGGAGATCACGCGCGCGCTCGCCGAGCTCGACCGCCTGACGGCAACGGAAGACATTCCCGTCAGCATCGATCTGGCCGACTTGCGCGGCTATCACTATCACAGCGGCGCCGCTTTTGCGGTCTACTGCGCCGGGCTGTCCAATGCGATCGCCCTCGGCGGACGCTACGACGGGGTCGGCAAGGCATTCGGCCGCGCGCGGCCGGCGACCGGTTTCACGCTGTATCTGCTGGATCTGGCGCGCCTCGCGCCGGCCGAGCCAGCCCCAGGTTGCATCCGCGCGCCCAGGATAAGCGACCCTGCCTTGGACGCTGCCATGGCAAGCTTGCGCGCCGCGGGCGAGGTGGTGATTCAGGAACTGCCAGGGCACGAGAACGAACCCGACGAGGGGCGCTGCGAGCGCGAACTCGTGAAGCAGAAGGGCAAGTGGCAGGTCAGAAAAATATGAAGCTGCGGATTGGCGCGGATCGAACCGGTTGGACGAACCGGTCTTTTCCGGGTCTTTCCACGATCATGCCGCGGCATCCGTAGTTCTCTTTTTTTGGGTAGAGCATGGCAAAGAACGTAGTAGTGATCGGCACCCAGTGGGGTGACGAGGGCAAGGGCAAGGTGGTCGACTGGCTCACCGACCATGCCGATGGCGTGGTGCGTTTCCAGGGCGGGCACAACGCCGGCCATACGCTGGTGATCAACGGCAGGAAGACGATTCTGCGGCTGATTCCCTCGGGCATCCTGCGCGAAGGCGTTGCCTGCTACATCGGCAACGGTGTGGTGCTGTCTCCTTCGGCGCTGCTGCAGGAAATCGACGAGCTCGAATCGGCCGGCGTCGCGGTCGCCAGCCGGCTGCACATCTCGGGTGCCTGTCCGCTGATCCTGCCGTATCACGTGGCCATCGACCAGGCGCGCGAAGCGGCCAAGGGCGTGGACAAGATCGGTACCACCGGGCGCGGCATCGGGCCGGCGTACGAGGACAAGGTGGCGCGGCGCGCCATCCGCCTGCAGGAT
>DAIRFM010000303.1:0-3035 GCA_036795025.1 Burkholderiales bacterium
CAGAAAGCGGCATTGCCGCCGCCAATCACGATTACATCGTATTCAGTTGTCATGATTTGATCCATAGGAGTGCGAAACTTACCCACGCTCGCTACAAGGGCGGCGGCCCGGCGCTGTTCGGGCTGATGGGCGGGCAGAATCGGGCGAGGCCGGGGAGGATTTCAAGAAGCTCGGCATCGGCATGATCGGCAACTCGCCGGCGGAGGCGGCAAAACTCATCACCTCCGAAACCGAGAAGTGGGAGAGGGTGGTCAAGGCGGAAGAACGCAAGTCGACTAGTTAAGCCGATTGGCGCACCGCAAGCCCGGAACGATGGGCGACAGTCCCGAGCCGGAACGAGACCAGGCCACGGCCCCGGCTATACCGGCTTACACCGGGGCATCTGATACGCGACGCGGGATCAGAGCGCCTTCAAATCTCCAGCCGACGTTTTGCCGTCCTGGCCCTTTTGCAATTCGTACTGAATTTTTTGGCCTTCGTTCAAGGTGGACAGGCCGGCTTTTTCCACGGCCGAGATATGCACAAACACGTCTTTCGAGCCATCATCTGCCTGAATAAAGCCGAAACCCTTGCTTGCGTTGAACCACTTCACTGTTCCAGTAGCCACAAAAATCTCCTGATAAGAATGTAGTCGAATATCGACCCGGGCAATGCCTAAGTCCAGGCCAATAGAAGCACAGTCTAATGCATCGTGCCTCAGGTTGCTACTGCAAGCGGGGCGAATCGTAAAATAAGGGCGCCGACCCGGAGGCTGAATCCCTTAAGATGGAGCCCGGTCTAGGGGTACGTCGGGGGTACGTCGCGGGCCGGCCCGGCGTAATCGAGGAGACGAGAGATGTTGAGTCTGGTCCTGTCTACGGTCGCTTTTGTCATTGCGGGCTACTTCGCCAAACGCTATCTCGACGACATGGGCATGCCCAAAGGCATGACGCGCAGTCTTTGGATATTTTGCGTCGCAGCCGCGGTCTCTTACCTGGTCGCATTTATTGTGGACTGGATCGGGACGTGAGCCATTTCGCGGTTTGCGCGAACTGCTTGCTGGCGCATTTTGCCAAGTGGCAGGTGCCGGATGATTTCGCCTTCGTCGAGGTTTTGCCGCGCACTTCGACCGGCAAATTCATGAAGACGAAGCTGCGCCAGGAGTTCAAGGACTGGGTTTCCAGGACGCCGGCATGAACGTTTGTAACAAAACGAGGGGATATCCCCCGAGGTGGGAGACCGAAGGTCGGGACCACCCGAAGAGGTGGGGACTTTCCCCTCTCCCGTCAGGCGGGACCGAGGAAGGGGGATCGAGACCTTCGGGGCGCCTCCCCTCGTGCTCCCCTAAGTTGGGCCGTAGCAAAATGACTCTTGCTACGGCTCTAAGAAATCGCAACAGCAAGGAGATCGCATGAACGCCCCCGACGTGAAAAAGCTCGCCGCAGCGGCAATCCGGCTGCACCCGAACGACAATGTGCTGGTCGCGCGCATCGACCTCGCGCAGGGGAGCCTGCTCGCCGAAGAGAACCTGACCTGCCTCAACCGCATCCCCGCCGGCCACAAGATCGCGGCGCGCGAATTGCGCAAAGGCGAGCCGGTGCTCAAGTACAACACCATCATCGGCTTTGCGTCGGCGGACATCGCGCCCGGCACGCTGCTGCACCGGCTGAACATGGAGTTCCGCGAGTTCGACCGCGACTACGCCTACGCCCGCGACTACAAGCCGGTGGACATGGTGCCTGCGCCTGAGCGCGCGAGCTTCATGGGCATCGTGCGCGCGGACGGGCGCGTGGCGACGCGCAATTACATCGGCATCGTCTCGACCGTGAATTGTTCGGCTACCGTCTCGCACCGCATCGCCGAGTGGTTCACGCCGGAACGGCTGGCCGGGTTTCCCAATATCGACGGCGTGGCCGCGTTCACGCATTCGACCGGCTGCGGCATGGAACTGTCGGGCGAGCCGATGGACCTGCTGCGGCGCACACTCGCGGGCTACATCCGCCATCCGAACATGGCCGCGGTGCTGGTAGTCGGCCTGGGCTGCGAACGCAACCAGATCAGCACGCTGTTCCAGAGTGAGAAGCTGACCAGCGGCACCAAGCTGCATAGTTTCATCATGCAGGACACGGGCGGAACGCGCAAAACCATAGAGGCCGGCGTGGCGGCGATACAGGCGCTGCTACCCGATGCGAATCGCGTCACGCGCGTGCCGGTCCCTGCGAGCCATATCACTGTCGGACTGCAATGCGGCGGCTCCGACAGCTTTTCCTCGATCACCGCCAATCCCGCGCTCGGCGCGGCGATGGACATCCTGGTGCGCCACGGCGGCACCGCGGTTCTGTCCGAAACGCCCGAGATCTACGGCGTCGAGCACACGCTCACGCGGCGCGCAGTCTCGCGCGAGGTCGGCGAGAAGCTGATCGAGCGCATCCGCTGGTGGAAGGACGTGTATGCGCTGGGCAGGGATGTCCAGATCAACGGCGTGGTGAGCCCCGGCAACCAGGCCGGGGGCCTGGCCAATATTCTCGAAAAATCGCTGGGCTCGGCGATGAAAGGCGGCACCGGGCCGCTGATGGAGGTGTACAAGTACGCCGAGCCGGTGAAGCAGAAGGGCTTCGTGTTCATGGATACGCCGGGCTACGACCCGGTATCGGCCACGGGACAGATCGCGGGCGGCGCCAACGTGGTGTGCTTCACCACCGGCCGCGGCTCGGCCTTCGGCTGCAAGCCTGCGCCATCGATCAAGCTCGCCACCAACACGCCGATGTACCGCAAGCTCGAGGAGGACATGGACATCAATTGCGGCCAGATCCTCGATGGCACGGCAAGCATGGACGAGATGGGAGAACAGATTTTCCAGCTCATCCTGCGCACCGCCTCGGGCGAGAAGACCAAGAGCGAGGAACTGGGCCTGGGCGACCACGAGTTCGTGCCCTGGCAGATCGGCATCACCGGCTGAGGCGCGGTTAGCGGCGTTATGCTAGGGACGCTCTGATTGCGTCCTCGCTCGAGCCAAACGACTTTCGTGATCCGATCTTCATCAGGGACGTTGCAAT
>DAIRFM010000055.1:0-2547 GCA_036795025.1 Burkholderiales bacterium
CCAGATTCACCGCTTTCAGTTTGCCCACCAGGTCGTCGAGCTTGGCCTTGCCTTCAGGCTTGAGCACGGACTTGTCGAAGTCGAAGTGCGCATCGGCGGCCATGGTCACTTTTTCGCTGACGGGCTTGGGTGCGGGCGGCGCAGGCGGCGCAGCCGTAGGTGCGGCAGGAGGCGGCGCAACGACCGGGGCGGGGGCGGGCTCGGCCTTCTTCGGCACCAGGTCGGGATCGCATTCTTCGGTCGCCATGGCTGGGCTCCAGTAGCCCGCGTGCCAGCAAAGTCCGGTGGCGTTCTTGACATACATGCCGCTCGAGCCCCAATAGCCTTCCGCCACCTGCGCAGTGGCGGTGTTCGCTCCCATGCCGAGCGCAAGCGCGGCGGCAAGGACCAACCCGAATTGTTTTGCTGTTTTGTTCATGTTTTTCCCCCAATAAAGTTCGATCATGTTCCGCCGTGAAAACTTTGCTACGAGCCTTGTGTTTAAGCCTTTGTTTCCATTGACAGCCTATTCTGCCACAAAACGGCCAGGTTTTCTAGGTCATTTTTTGGCGGTGTTTTCAATGCCCGGTTTTCGACCAACAGCCGGCCGGCGACCCAGACATGGCTGACGTTTTCGCGGCCGGCGGCATAGACGATATGCGAGATGGGATCGTAACAGGGAAGCATCTCGGGCGCCATGAACTCGACCGCCGTCAGGTCGGCAAATTTGCCGGGCTCGATCGACCCTATCGCGTGGTCCAGGCGCAGCGCGCGTGCGCCATCCAGCGTGGCCATGGACAGGGCCTGATGGGCGGGCAGGGCGCGCGCATCGGCGCCGACCGCCTTGGCGAGCAGCGCCGCCTGGCGCATTTCCTGGAACAGGTCGAGGCGGTTGTTGCTGGCCGATCCGTCCGTTCCCAGGCCGATATTGACCCCCTGAGCCAGCATGGCCGCCACCGGCGCAAAGCCGTTGGCGAACTTGAGATTGGATGAAGGACAGTGCGCGACCGAGCTGCCATTTTGCGCGAGGAGTTCGATTTCCTGCGGCGTGAGGTGTATCGCATGCACCGCGATCAGGTTCGGGCCGACCAGGCCCAGACGGCGCAGCCGTTCGAGCGGCCGCATTCCGTGCTGCGCCAGGCTGCGTTCGATCTCGTCCTCGGTTTCGTGCACATGCATATGCATCGGCAGATCGAGTTCCTCGGCCAAGGTGATCAGCCGGGAAAAGGTCTTGTCGCTTACGCTATAGGGCGCGTGCGGCGCCATGCAGAAAGACAGCAGCGGTTGCTCGCGCAGCGCATCGCGCAGGGCCAGGCCCTTGGTCACATAGTCATCGGCGTCGGTGGCATAGGCACTGGGAAAATCGATGGCGATCAGGCCCAGCGCCGCGCGCATGCCCATATCGAGCGCAGCCCGCGCGGCATCGCCGGGATAGAAATACATCTCGTTGAAGCAGGTGATGCCGCCGCGCAGCATCTCGGCGCAGGCGAGCAAGGTGCCGTCGTAGACGAACTGCGGCGACACGTGCTTCGCCTCAGCCGGCCAGATGCGGTCCTGCAGCCATTGCATCAGCGGCATGTCGTCGGCGAGACCCCGCATCAGCGCCATCGAGGCATGCGTGTGCAGGTTGACCATCCCGGGAATCAGCGCATGCTTGGGCAAAGATACGCGCTCGGCCGCAATATAGGCGGTCTGCGCCCGGGTCCGGGGCAGCACGGCGACGATGCGCCCGTCGCGCACGGCGACGCTGTGGTCGTCGAGCACGCGTCTGGCCGGGTTGACCGGGATTACCCAGCGTGCGTCGATCAGCAGGTCTACAGCCTCGAGCTCAGCCATTTGCCCTAAGCCGGACTAGCCGGACGCAAGAAAACTCTAACGTAAAGGAGAACATAAAAACCGCAAAATTATTTCTTCGCGACCTCTGCCCTGACAGGTCTTGAACGTTGATCAAATTGTGTACCGCCCGGACCCGCAGACGGGAACCATCGCAACATGCCCCGCCCGGGGGTGGCGTCTTCGACACCGCGGCCATCATACCGTGGAACCCGGGGAGCGGGGTAAAACGCGGGGCCGGGCAGCGCGGCCGAATCCGTCTGTTTAAGTGGTCAGAGGGCCTCTTCGCGTGCTAAACTTCAATGCTTTTTTCAGCCGCGATTTGCGGCGCTTTTTTTGGGGCCGTAACGAACAGGGGCCACCCCTTTAGACGCTCCGATTTTGTCGTAATCTCTTAGATAATTCGCTGGTCATGGAACAGTTCGCCAAAGAAACCCTGCCGGTAAGCCTCGAAGAAGAAATGCGGCGCTCCTATCTCGATTACGCGATGAGCGTGATCGTGGGGCGGGCCCTGCCGGACGTGCGCGACGGCTTGAAGCCGGTGCACCGCCGCGTGCTGTTCGCGATGCACGAGTCGAATAACGTCTGGAACCGGCCGTACGTGAAATGCGCTCGCATCGTGGGCGAGGTGCTGGGCAAGTATCACCCCCACGGCGATTCCGCCACCTATGAGGCGCTGGTGCGCATGGCGCAGGACTTTTCCATGCGCTACACGCTCATCGACGGCCAGGGCAA
>DAIRFM010000055.1:2647-8487 GCA_036795025.1 Burkholderiales bacterium
CTGGTCGAGGTGGTGGATGCGGGGCTGGCGCTGCTTGGCAACCCCGACATCAGCATCGACGAGCTGATCGAAATCATCCCGGCGCCGGATTTCCCCACGGCCGGCATCATTTACGGCCTGGCCGGCGTGCACCAGGGCTACCGCACCGGCCGCGGCCGCGTGATCATGCGCGCGCGCACCCATTTCGAAGACATGGAGAAGGGCAATCGCCAGTCCATCATCGTCGACGAGCTGCCCTACCAGGTCAACAAGAAGAGCCTGCTCGAGCGCATCGCCGAGCTGGTGAACGAGAAAAAACTGGAGGGCATCAGCGAAATCCGCGACGAGTCCGACAAGTCGGGCATGCGCATGGTGTTCGAACTGAAGCGCGGGGAGCTGCCGGACGTCGTGCTCAACAACCTGTACAAGCAGACCCAGCTGCAGGACACCTTCGGCATCAATATGGTGGCCCTGGTCGACGGCCAGCCGCGCCTTTTGAACCTGAAGCAGATGCTCGATGCGTTCCTCAAGCACCGGCGCGAGGTGGTGACGCGGCGCACCGTATTTGAATTGCGCAAGGCGCGCGAGCGCGGCCATATTCTCGAAGGCCTGGCGGTGGCGCTGTCCAACGTCGACGAGATCATCGCTCTGATCAAGCAGTCGCAGACGCCGCCTGAAGCCAAGCAGGTGCTGATGGCGAAAGCGTGGCGCTCGCAGTTAGTGGCGGACATGCTGCAGCGCGCCGCGGCAGACGCCTCGCGTCCTGACGGGCTCGCCGCGAATTTCGGCCTGGTCGAGGGCGGCTACCATCTTTCGGACGTGCAGGCGCAGGCGATCCTGGAAATGCGCCTGCAGCGCCTCACCGGCCTGGAGCAGGACAAGATCGTATCCGAATACAAAGAGGTGCTGCTGCAGATCACCGATTATGTCGACATCCTCGCCAAGCCTGCGCGCATCACCGCCATTATCGTCGACGAAATGAACGCCATCAAGCAGCAGTATGGCGACAAGCGGAAGAGCGAGATCGAGCACAATCCCCAGGACCTCGACGACGAGGACCTGATCACTCCGGCCGACATGGTGGTGACGCTGTCGCACACGGGCTACATCAAGTCGCAGCCGCTCGCCGACTACAGCGCGCAGCGCCGCGGCGGACGCGGCAGGCAGGCGACCGCGACCAAGGAAGACGATTTCATCGAGCGGCTGTTCATCGCCAACACCCACGATTACATCCTGTGCTTCTCCAGCCGCGGCCGCGTGTACTGGGTCAAGGTCTACCGGGTGCCGCAGGGCAGTCGCACCAGCCGCGGCAAGCCCGTCGTCAACATGTTCCCGCTGATGGAAGACGAGAAGATCACCGCCATCCTGCCGGTGAAGCAGTTCGACGACGGACATTACATTTTCATGGCCACCGCGCAGGGAACGGTGAAAAAGACCCCGCTCTCGGCTTTTGCCAATCCGCGCGGCAAGGGCATCATCGCGGTGGAACTGGACGAGGGCGATTTCCTCATCGGCGTGGCCATCACCGACGGCAAGTACGACGTCATGCTGTTCTCCGACGCCGGCAAGGCGGTGCGCTTCGAGGAAGACGACGTGCGGCCCACCGGACGCGTGACGCGCGGCGTGCGCGGCATGATGCTGGACGGGGGTCAGCGCGTGATCTCGATGCTGGTGGCCGAGAACGAGAGCCAGACCGTGCTCACCGCCACCGAGAACGGCTTCGGCAAGCGCACCCCGATTTCCGAGTACACTCGGCATGGCCGCGGCACCAAGGGCATGATCGCGATCCATACCGGCGAACGCAACGGCAATCTGGTCGGCGCGGTGCTGGTGGAGGAGAAGGACGAGGTGATGCTGGTTTCCACCGGCGGCGTGGTCATCCGCACCAAGGTGGCGCAGATCCGCGAACAGGGGCGCTCGACCCAGGGCGTGACCCTGATCAATCTGGACGAAGGCACGCGGCTGGCCGGTATCGAAAAAGTGCTGGAGTCCGACGAAGACACCGGCGCCAGCAATGGCAATGGCGAGGGGAAAAGCATTACTGAAGGCGAGTGACGCGGAACGCCATCCATTACGCGTCCCCCATGCGAAAGGATAATCGTGGCACGAGTTTTTAATTTCAGCGCCGGCCCGGCGGTACTGCCGGAGACGGTCCTGCAGCAAGCCGCAGCCGAAATGCTCGACTGGCATGGAAGCGGCATGTCGGTGATGGAGATGAGCCACCGCGGCAAGGAATTCATTTCGATTCACGCCGATGCGGAGAAAGACCTGCGCGAATTGCTGGCCGTGCCGGCGAACTACAAGGTGCTGTTTCTGCAGGGAGGGGCGATCGCGGAGAACGCCATCGTGCCGATGAACCTGTTGCGCGGCCGCAGCGTGGCCGACTACGTCAACACCGGGGAATGGTCGAAGAAATCGATCAAGGAAGCGAAGAAATACTGCAACGTGAATGTCGCCGCATCGAGCGAGGACAGGAAATTCACTTATATTCCGCCGCAGCAAAGCTGGAAGCTCTCCCCTGAGGCGGGCTACGTCCACATCTGTTCCAACGAGACCATCGGCGGCCTGGAGTACCACTGGGTGCCCGACACCGGCGCGGTGCCGCTGGTGGCGGACATGTCCTCGCATATCCTGTCGCGTCCGGTGGAGGTTTCCAGATACGGACTGATCTACGGCGGGGCGCAGAAAAACATCGGGCCGGCGGGGCTGACGCTGGTGATCGTGCGCGACGACCTCATCGGCCAGGCCGCGGCGTTCACCCCGTCGGCGTTCGACTACAAGCAGCAGGCCGAGGCCGATTCCATGTTCAATACGCCGCCGACCTATGCCATCTATATCGCCGGGCTGGTGTTCAAGTGGCTAAAAGCACAGGGCGGGCTTGCCGAAATCGAACGGCGCAACATCGCCAAGGCCAAGCTCTTGTACGACTACCTCGACCAGAGCAAATTCTTCGTCAGCCCGGTCGAGCCGCGCGACCGCTCGCGCATGAACGTGCCGTTCAAGCTCAGGAATGAGGCGCTGGACGAGGTGTTCCTCAAGGGGGCGAAGGCGCACGGCATGGTGCAGTTGAAGGGCCACCGCTCGGTCGGCGGCATGCGCGCCTCGATCTACAATGCCATGCCCATCGAAGGGGTCCGGCAACTGGTCGCGTACATGCGCGAGTTCGAGGACCGGTATGGGAAATGAGCATGCCTGAGCGCAAGCCTTTCGAAATACTGGTACTGAACAACATCTCCCAGGTCGGGCTGAAGCGCCTTCCTGCGGAGCGCTATCGCATCGACAAGGAAGCGGCGCACCCCGACGCCATCCTGCTGCGTTCGCAGGATCTGCACGAGATGAAAATCGCCGTCTCGGTGAAGGCCATCGGCCGCGCCGGCGCCGGCACCAACAATATCCCGGTGAAAACGATGAGCGAGCGCGGGGTGCCGGTGTTCAATGCGCCGGGCGCCAACGCGAACGCGGTGAAGGAGCTGGTGCTGGCGGGCATGCTGATCGCGGCGCGCAATCTTGCGCCGGCGCTGGAATTCGTGCGCGCCATCAAGGGCGAGGACGAACTCATGGCGAAGCGCGTCGAGGAGGGCAAGAAGCAATTCGCCGGCATGGAGTTGCCGCAGCATACGCTCGGCGTCATCGGTCTGGGCAAGATCGGGAGCTTGGTAGCCGACGCGGCGATCCATCTGGGCATGAACGTGCTCGGCTATGATCCGGAGATCACCGTGGACGCCGCCTGGAGCCTGCCGGCGCAGGTCAAAAAAGCGGATTCCATCGACGAGGTGCTGAAGGCCAGCCACTTTGTCACGCTGCACGTACCGCTCCTGCCGCAGACGCGCAATCTGGTGAACGCAAAAAATCTGGAACTGGTGCGTCCGGGAACCATCCTGCTCAATTTCTCGCGCGAAGGCATCGTCGACAGCGCGGCGGTGGTGCAGGCGCTCGCCGCGCACAAGCTCAAGTACTACGTGACCGATTTTCCGGACAGCCGGCTTGCCGGCGAGCCCGGCGTGATCGCGCTGCCGCACCTCGGGGCCTCCACGCGCGAAGCCGAGGACAATTGTGCAATGATGGTGGTGGATCAGGTGCGCGAATACCTCGAACACGGCAATGTGTCCAATGCGGTCAATTTTCCGGACATGATCATGCCGCGCGAGTCGCCTTACCGCGTCGCCATCGCCAACGCCAACGTGCCCAATATGGTGGCGCAGATTTCCACCACCATCGCCAAGGCGGGCTTGAACATCCACAACATGCTGAACAAGTCCAAGGGCGAGATGGCCTACACCCTGGTCGACGTGGATAGCGCGGCGACACCCGACCTGGTGGCGCAACTGGGCAAGATCGGCGGCGTGCTCGCGGTGCGCTACCTGCCGCTGCGGGACTGACGCCGAAATGAGCAAGGATCTGGCCAAGCTGCGCGCGCAAATCGATGCGCTCGATGAGCGCCTGCTGGGGGCTCTGAACGAGCGCGCCCGGCTGGCGCGTGCGGTGGGCAAGCTCAAACAGGGGAACAAGGTGTACCGGCCGGAGCGCGAAGCCCAGGTGCTGCGCCGGATGCTCGAAAAAAACGC
This sequence comes from Burkholderiales bacterium, assembly GCA_036795025.1. Lineage (GTDB taxonomy): Bacteria > Pseudomonadota > Gammaproteobacteria > Burkholderiales > SG8-39 > 2-12-FULL-64-23. Next base: position 7,192 of record DAIRFM010000055.1, read on the forward strand.
CGGCCCGCTCGGCAAGGAAGCGCTCGCCCGGGTGTATGCGGAAATCATCTCCGCCTGCCGCGCGCTGGAGCAGCCGCTCGCGGTGTCCTATCTGGGCCCCGCCGGCACCTTCAGCGAGATGGCGGTAATGAAAGTTTTCGGCAGCGGCGTGCGCGCGCAGCCCTGCGGTTCCATTGACGAGGTATTCCGCCAGGCCGAGACCGGCGGCGTCAATTACGGCGTAGTGCCGGTGGAGAATTCGAGCGAAGGGGCGGTCGACCGGACGCACGACCTGCTGCTCAGCACGCCGCTCAAGATCTGCGCCGAGACGGTGCTGCGCGTGCGCCAGAACCTGATGTCCAAGTCGGGTTCTCTGAAAAAAATCGCGCGCGTTTACTCCCATCCGCAATCGCTGGCGCAGTGCAACCAGTGGTTGAACCGCAAGCTGCCCGACGCCGAGCGCATTCCCGTGGCAAGCAACTCCGAGGCGGCGCGCCTGGCGGCGCAGGAGGCGGGCGCGGCGGCCATCGCCGGCGATATCGCCGTCCAGCGCCACGGCCTCAAGCTGGTGGCGAGGAATATCGAGGACGATCCTAACAACACCACGCGCTTCCTGGTGCTCGGCGACCACGACGCCGCGCCCTCGGGCAAGGACCTGACTTCCATCGTCATGTCGGCGCCCAACCGGCCCGGCGCGGTGCACGCGCTGCTGACGCCCATTGCCAAGCACGGCGTGAGCATGAGCCGGCTGGAGTCGCGACCGGCGCGCACCGGGCGCTGGGAATACATGTTCTACGTCGATGTGCAGGGCCATCGCCAGGATCCGAAGGTGGCGAAGGCGCTGGCCGAACTGGAACAGCTCGCACCGTTCCTGAAAATCCTCGGTTCCTATCCTGCTGCGGTGCTCTAGCGCTTCAGGACACCAGCGGCCGCTCCCAATATCATGTCGGACATCATGGACCTTTGCGAACTGTCACCTGCGTATGTGCGCGCCATCGCGCCCTATCAACCGGGCAAGCCGATCACCGAGGTCGCGCGCGAGTTCGGAATCGACCAGGGCTCGATCGTGAAACTGGCTTCGAACGAGAACCCGCGAGGGGTGTCGCCGAAGGCGCTCGCCGCGATCGCGGCGGCGTTGCCGGAACTGGCACGCTACCCAGACGGCTTCGAACTGACGCAGGCGCTGTCGCAGCGGCTGGGCGTGCCGATGCAGCAGATCGTGCTCGGCAACGGCTCGAACGACGTGCTCGAACTGGCGGGCATGGCGTTTCTTGCGCCCGGCTGCTCGGCCGTCTATTCGCAGCACGCTTTTGCCGT
>DAIRFM010000056.1:0-8455 GCA_036795025.1 Burkholderiales bacterium
CGTGCCTCGACCCAGCGCGCGCCCTGCGCCGTCTGCTCTTTTTTCCAGAACGGCGCCTGGGTCTTGAGGTAGTCCATGATGAACTCGCAGGCAGCGAAGGCTTCGCCGCGGTGCGCGCCTGTCACCACCACCAGCACGATCTGATCCAGCGGCTTCAACTCGCCGATGCGATGGATCACCAGCGCATCGACGATGTCCCAGCGGTGTTTCGCCTCTGCAACGATGCCAGCCAACGCCTTTTCGGTCATGCCCGGATAGTGTTCCAGCGTCATGCCGGCGATCGCTTCGCTGTCGTTCACGTCGCGCACCAGGCCGATGAAACTGGCGATGGCGCCGATCCCGGGATCGGCGCGCCGGAACGCGGCAATTTCCGCGCCGATATCGAAATCTTCCCGTTGCACCCGCACCGCCATGTCAACCCCCGGTCACCGGCGGGAAGAACGCGACCTCATCGCCCGTCTTCACCGGCGTATCGTCGCGCGCGAGATCCTGGTTGACCGAAACGCGCACTGCCTTGCCCTGCCCGAGCGCCGTGGCCCAGGCGCCGCCGCGCGCGACGAGCTGCGCGCGCAGGCTGTTCACGTCGCAGGTTTCGCTAGGCAGTTCGAACATCTCCCCGGCTATGCCCATATCCTCGCGCAGCCTGGCAAAGTAAAGAATCCTGATGCTCATTGGAAAAGCTCCGAGTAGGGAAGAAATTTGACCATGTCGCCGCGCCGGATCGCGCTCTTGGCCGGATTGTCGATGAAGCCGTCGCCCCACACCGCCGAGGTCAGCACCGCCGAGCTCTGGTTGGTGTACAGGTCGAGCCCGCCGGCAGCGTTCAATTTTACCCGCAGGAATTCGCGCCGGGGGTCGGGCTTCGCCCAATCGAAATCGGCGCGCAGCGGGTAACCAAGCGGCTCTACCCGGGCGACGCCCTGGCAACGCAGGAGGAACGGCCGCACGAAAATCAGAAAGGTCACGAAGCTCGACACCGGGTTGCCGGGCAAGCCGATGAAATGCGCCTTGTGCGCTGCGCCCGCATTGACCTCGCCGAATGCCAGCGGCTTGCCCGGCTTGACCGCGATTTTCCACATGCTGAGCTTGCCCTCCGCCTCGACCGCGGGCTTGATGTGGTCTTCCTCGCCCACCGAAACGCCGCCCGAGGTGACGATGAGGTCGTTGCCGGCCGCGGCCTGGCGTAGCACCGCGCGCGTCGCCTCCAGCCGGTCAGACACGATGCCGTAGTCCGTGACCTCGCAGCCGAACAATTGCAGCAAGCCGTTCAGGGTGAAGCGGTTGGAGTTATAGATACGGCCCGGCGGCAGCGGCTCGCCCGGCATCACCAGTTCGTCGCCGGTGAAGAACACCGCGACTTTCAGCCGGCGATGCAGGGGCAGCGCCGCAATCCCGACCGAGGCGGCAAGGCCGGTATCCTGCGGCCGCAGCTTCATGCCCGCCGCAAGGATTTCGCTGCCGGCGCGGATGTCCTCGCCCACGCGGCGCACCCATTCGCCCGGCGCGGGCCGGTGGCGCACGATCACCGCATCGCCGTCCTGCGCGCAGCGCTCCTGCATCACCACCGCGTCGGCGCCGGGCGGGATGGGCGCGCCGGTGAAAATGCGCGCCGCCGTGCCGCGCGCGAGCGGCTGCGGCATGCTGCCCGCCGGTATGCGCTGCGACACCGGCAGGCGCGCCTCGCCGGAGGCGCAATCCGCGGCATAGACCGCATAGCCGTCCATGGAAGTGTTGTCCACCGACGGCACGCTGAATGTGGAATGTTGCGCCTGCGCCAGCACGCGGCCGGTGGCGGCGAGCGTCGGCACCTGCTCCGTCCCGGCGACCGGCCTCGCGCCGGCAAGCAGGAAGGCGAGCGCCTCGTCCACGGAAAGCATGCCTTGGTTCATCGATTCAGCTCCAGGGTGTCGAGCACGAAAGCGGCTATCGCATCGTAGTCCTCGAGGCCAAACTGCGGCAAGCGGGATTGAACGGGCGTGTCCGCCGCCAGCGCCACGATATGCTCGTCCTCGGGATGCAGCAGCGGTTTCCCATTGGCCTCGCGGTAGATCTCCAGTTTGGGCAAAGGGTAGCGCTTGTAACCCTCGATCAGGAGCAGATCGCAGGGCGACATGCGCGCGATCTGTTCCTCCAGCGTCGCCTCCGGCTCGCCGCGCATCTCGTGCATCAGCGCCCAGCGCTCACCCGAGGTGACCAGCACTTCGCTGCAGCCGGCCGCCCGATGGCGGAAGGAATCCTTGCCCGGCTGGTCCACGTCGAAGCGATGGTGCGCATGCTTGATCAGCGATACCGTGAGGCCGGCGAGCACGAAGCGCGGAATCACCTGCTCGATCAGGGTGGTCTTGCCGCTACCGGACCAGCCGGCAAAGCCGAATATTTTCATCGCAGGCAATGCGCCCTGGCCGCCCATAAACCGCGGTCAGCGCTGTTGATTTAATCGCATATTTTAGCAGCTTCCAGGCCCCGTTCCGAACTAGAACGAACAGGCCCTAAGCCGCAACCAGCTTGCCGTTTTCCAGGTGGAAGCGCCGCATGCCGGGCAATTCGATCAGTTCGCGGTCGTGGCAGGCGATGAGCAGACTGCTCTGGTCCTGCACCAGTTGCCGGATCAGGGCAATGGCTTGGCCGCGCGCCTCGCCATCGAGGTTGGCGGTCGGTTCATCGAGCAGGAACAGGCGCGGCTTGAGCACCTTGGCGCGTGCCAGGGCCACGCGCTGCTTCTCGCCGCCCGAGAGCTGGTGCGGCAGCACGCTGCGCAAATCTCCCACGCCGGCCCAGGCGATGGCCTCCTCCTCCATGCGCCTGCGCTCGGCGCCGTCGACCCGGCGCGCCGCCAGCCCGTAGCCGATGTTGTGCACCACCGAGGTATGAAACAGATAGGGATGCTGGTGCACATACACGATGTCGTGGCGCACATTCTCGGGCAGCCTGCCGTGCGTCAGCGGCACGCCGCGGAATTCGAAACCCGCGATCTCGCCCGGCTCGAGACCCGCCAGAATGCGCAGCAGCGTGGTCTTGCCCGAGCCGTTGTCGCCGGTGATGACATACGCCTCACCCTCGCCGATGGCGAACGGACCGAGGTCGAGCAACTTTCGCTCGCCGAAGGATTTGCGCAGGTGCCGGAACGACAGCAGGGCGCTCACTTGAGCCCGCCCCTGCCTTGCAGCAGGCCCAGGGCGATGCTGATGCCCAGGGCGAACAACATCAGCACCACACCCAGCGCGATGCCCTGCGCGAAATCGCCCTTGCTCGTCTCGAGCGCAATGGCAGTTGGCATATTGCGCGTGACCCCGGCGATATTGCCGCCCACCATCATGGCGCAGCCGACTTCGGAAATCACCCGGCCGAAACCGTTGAATACGCCCGCCACCACGGCGAAGCGCACTTCCAGCAGCGTGGTCAGCGCGGCGCGCAGGGGCGAGGCGCCCAGGCTCACCGCGGTCTCGTGCGCACGCGGATCGGCGCCCTGCACCGCCGCCAGCGCAAACGCAGCCAATACCGGGAACGCGATGACGGCCTGGCCCATGATCATCGCCTCCTGGGTGAACAACAGTTGCCAGGAACCCAGCGGTCCCTGGCGCGTGAGCAGGATGTACAGGATCAGCCCGACCACCACCGTGGGGAAAGACAGCAGCCCCTGGATCAGAACGATGAGGATGCGCCGGCCGGGAAAGCGCTTGTGCGCCAAGGCATAGCCGAGGACTACCGCGGGGAGCGTAGCCACGGCAAGCGCGATGAGCGATACCCGCATGGAGATCCAGATGATGGTCCAAAGCTCGGCGTCGCCGGAGAACAGCAGAGCAAATGCCTGACGCGTCGACTCCAGGATATCCATCGACGATCTAGCGCGCCTTTGGCGGAAGAAAAAAAACCTGCTGCCCGCCGATGCGAAAGCCCGCAATCAGCCGTTGCGCTTCAGCCGAAGTCAGCCAGGAGACGAACTTGGCGGCGGCGTCGGCGTTGATTCCGGGAAACCGCGCCGGGTTCACCGCGACGACGCCATATTCGTTGTACAGCCGCGGGTCGCCTGCGGCCAGAATTTCCAGGCCGGTCCTCGCGCGAAAGGCGGCAAAAGTCGCGCGATCGCAGAGCGTGTAAGCCTGCATCTCGCCCGCCATCATCAATACGCTGCCCATGCCTGCGCCCGCCGACAGATAGCCCGCCCATCTGGGTTCCAGCCCGGCGGCGCGCCATAGCTCCCGCTCCTTGACCTGCGTCCCGGACTCGTCGCCGCGGGATACGAAGCGCACCTTGGCATCATGGATCCTGCGCATAGCCTCGACTGCATCCTTGATACCGCGGATGCGGGCCGGATCCTGCGGCGGGCCGGCGATGAAGAAATCGTTAAAGGCGACCACGTAGCGCTTCAGCCCCGCGCCGGAGCTCACCAGCTTTTCTTCTTCGGCTTTGACATGCGACATGACCGCGTCCACGTCGCCGTTCGCGGCCAGCCTGATCACCTGCCCGGTGCCGCCAATGGCCAGCCGGACCTTGACGCCCGACGTCGCTTCAAATGCGGGAATGAGCGTCTTGAGCAGGCCCGAATCCTCCAGCGTATGCGTCGCGGCCAGTTTGAGCTCGGCCGCCGCCAGCGGCTGCGCCAGCAACGCCAAGCCGAGCGCGGCGCCAATGCGGCAAAAGCTACGCAAGCAGGAAGTGTACGGGTGCATGCCAAGCCTCGTTATGTTTTGCGGAATATAACGCCGACGTCTTTGGAACGCACGCTCGCCTTATTTGCCTGCGCTGGGGAAAAACAGTTGCACGCCGTCCACCTTGAAATCTGCAATGAGCTTCTGGCCTTCGGCGGAGGTAATCCACTCGATCAGCGTCATCGCACCGCGGTAGTTGACCCCTGGATATTTCTTCGGGTTGACGGCGATGATACCGTAAGGGTTATACAGTCGCGGGTCTCCTTCGACCAGGATTGCCAGCCCGGTGCGACTGCGATAGGCGGCGTAAGTGGCGCGATCGGTGAGCGTGTAGGCGCGCAGGCTCGCGCTCATGGTCAGCACCTCGCCCATGCCCTGCCCGGCGGAAAGGTAGGCCGGCCCGCCGGGTTCGACACCGACCAGCTTCCAGTAGGACAACTCCATCTTGTGCGTGCCCGAATCGTCACCGCGCGAAACGAAGCGCACACCCGCCTGTTTCAGCTTGCGCATCGCTTCTACGACGTCTTTCATGCCGCGGATGCCAGCGGGGTCGTCACCGGGTCCGACAATGACGAAATCGTTGTACATGACGTCGCGCCGGTTCACGCCATGGCCCGCGGCCATGAAAGCGTCCTCGGCCGGCCGTGCGTGCACCAGAGTCACGTCCACGTCGCCGTTCTCGGCGAGCTTCAGCGCCTTGCCCGTGCCTACCGAAATTACCTGCACCCTGCAGCCGCATTTCGCTTCATACTTCGGTAGCAGCACCTTGAGCAGCCCGGAATTGTCAGTGCTGGTAGTGGTGGACATGCGGATGTCGCCGGTATCCGCCCAGGTGCCACCAGCCATGCCGGCCACGAACCCCAATAGGGTCCCGAACAACAGCGATTTCATCCGCACTCCTCCTATCCCCGTTATTGATCCGAAAAGGTCGTTTATGTGATTTATTGCATATGTGTATATTTTTTATTATCGTCTATTGCCATATCCTTGAGAATAAGCTATTTATTGCATAAATGGCCAACCTTGTTCCGGTGATCCGCTGGCAAATGCCCGGCGCCGGCGGCGCCGCGCTCGACGCGCGGCTGCTGCCGCTTCTGGCCGCCATCGACGGCGGCGCAAACCTTGGCGCGGCCGTCGCGCAGGTCGGCCTGTCCTATCGCCACGGCTGGGGGCTGCTGCACGCGCAGGCGGCGCTGCTGGGTGTGTCCCTGGTCGATATGCAGCGGGGCAAAGGCGTTTCCTTGACCGTAGCGGGACGACAACTCCTGCAACTGACCGCCGCTGCCGAGCAGCGGCTGCTGCGCAAAGCGGGCGCGATCGAGATCGCACCCCTGCCGCGCGCGGCAGCGGATCCGCTGCGGCTGAGTATTCATGCCAGCCACGACCTGGCGCTGATCGAGTTGCGCGAGCGCATCGCGCCCGCTTTCGGCCTGGAACTGAATCTCGAGTTCAAGGGCAGCCTTGAAGCGCTCGCCTCGTTTGCCGCCGGTCACGCCGATCTGGCCGGCTTCCACGTCCCTCTCGGATCGCATCCGGGCGCGCTTGCGCCGTTTCAGCGTTGGCTTAATCCCCGGCAACACCGCCTGATCGCCTTCATCGAACGCGAGCAGGGCCTGATGCTGCCTCCCGGCAATCCTGCGCATGTGCGCGGTCTGCGCGACCTGGCCGACAAGCAACTGCGGGTGGTCAACCGGCAGCGCGGCTCCGGCACGCGGCTCCTGTTCGACCAGTTGCTGCACGAATCGGGCATCGATGGCCACGCCCTGCGCGGCTATTCCACCGAGGAATTCACCCATCTCGCCGTGGCGGCGACCATCGCCGCGGGCAAGGCCGATGCGGGTGTCGGCGTGAAAGCCGCTGCCCTGCAATACGGACTCGAATTCAAGACGCTGGAGCGCGAGCGCTATCTGCTTGCCTGCCGCAGCGAGGCTGCGGATCAGCCCGCCATCCGGCGCTTGCGCCAGGCAATCGCCGGCCCGCAGATGCTGCAGGTATTGAAAAGCCTGCCGGGCTATGCCGGCGCCAACGCCGGCAGCCTGCTCAGCTTTGCCCGCGCCTTTTCGACCAGTCGCGGTAGCGCGCGGAAAAAGGCCTGAGCCGCGCGCTCGTCGTCGTTGCGCGCCCCCTGCGGAAGCGCTATATTTCCCCCATCGGGAAATGCAGACTCCCGGTCAGACGGTGTCCCGTCCAAGTTCTGCGACCTTCATTGCGCGAGGATACTCATGGACACCGTTATCTCCAGCATTTCAATTTCGCAACTTCTTCAGCATTCGAACTCCAAGTGGGTCACACGCGAGCGCCCCAAGATCGATCGCATCGCCTGTCCCTGGCTGTTCAAGAAACAATCATGATCCAGGACAGGCAGCAAGCCCCCGCGCCGGTGAGCCTCGGCGAAGCTTTCTGGTACTGGCTCAAGCTCGGCTTCATCAGCTTCGGCGGCCCCACCGGGCAGATCGCCATCATGCACCAGGACCTGGTGGAGAAACGGCGCTGGATCTCGGAGAGGCGCTTCCTGCATGCGCTCAATTACTGCATGCTGCTGCCCGGCCCCGAGGCCACGCAGCTCGCCACCTACATCGGCTGGATGATGCACCGGACCTGGGGCGGCATCATCGCCGGCGTGCTGTTCGTGCTGCCCTCCATGTTCATCCTGATGGCGCTGACCTGGACCTATCTGGTGTTCGGCAAGGTGCCGCTGGTGGCGGGCATCCTCTACGGCATCAAGCCTGCGGTCACCGCCATCGTCGTATTCGCCGCCTACCGCATCGGCTCGCGCGCGCTCAAGCACGGCGTGCTGTGGGCGATCAGCGCCGCGGCCTTCATCGCCATCTTCGCATTCAAGGTCCCTTTCCCTTACATCGTGCTGGCAGCCGGCATCATCGGCACCGTCGGCGGGCGCCTGGCCCCGGGCCAATTCGCCACCGGCGGCGGGCACGGCGCAGCCGGCAAGAGCTACGGCGCGGCCATCATCGACGACGACACGCCCACGCCCGAGCATGCGCGCTTCGCCTGGCAACGCTTCATCGGCTTCACCGCCGCGGGCCTCGCGCTCTGGGCCGGTATGATGGCCTGGCTCTACGCTCTATACGGCTGGGAAGGGACGCTGACGCAGATCGGATGGTTCTTCACCAAGGCGGCGCTGCTGACCTTCGGCGGCGCCTACGCCGTGCTGCCCTACGTGTACCAGGGCGGCGTGGAGACCTACGGCTGGCTCACCGCGACGCAGATGATAGACGGCCTCGCGCTGGGCGAGACCACGCCCGGGCCGCTGATCATGATCGTGACCTATGTCGGCTTCGTCGGCGGCTGGACCAGGCAGATCTTCGGGCCGGATGCGCTGTCCCCGCTCTGGGCCGGGGTAGCCGGCGGCGCCGTGGCCACCTATTTCACTTTCCTGCCTTCCTATCTTTTCATCCTCATCGGCGGGCCGCTGGTCGAGGCCACGCACGGAGACCTCAAGTTCACCGCCCCGCTTACCGGCATCACCGCCGCGGTGGTCGGCGTGATCCTCAACCTCGCCGTGTTCTTCGCCTGGCATGTGCTGTGGCCGGCCGGCTTCGGCGGCGGCTTCGAGTGGTTCTCCGCCCTCGTCGGCTTGGCCGCGTTCATCGCCTTGTTCAGGTACAAAGCCGGCATCATCCCGGTGATCCTGGCCTGTGGCGCCGCAGGACTCGTCTATACCCTGTTAATTTGAGAGGAGAAAAAATGGCAGCCTATCTCGTGGTCGACATCGACGTGACCAATCCGGCGCAGTTCGAGGAATACAAGAAACTGGCACCGGCGGCGATCGCCAAGTACGGCGGGCG
>DAIRFM010000304.1:0-3012 GCA_036795025.1 Burkholderiales bacterium
CTTTGTCGACATGAATCCCTATTACGCCACCGGATTTATCAGCGCCCTGTACTTCTGGGTCTGGCCCGCGTTCCTGTACCGGAACCTGGACGCCCATTGGCTGACGGTGGTATTTTTTTTCGCCCTGATCTCTCTCGGCGCCGGAAGGGCCGCGTCCGACTTCCACATCCGCTTCATCGCGCCGAAACATCCGCCGAGGGGGCGTCTATCCAGCATTGTCGTCCTGTGCGTCGCTATCGTCGCGGTCGCCTGGTTAACGCGCATTGCTTATGATGCTTATCACGGCGCCCAACGCGCCGAACCAGGCGGGAGTCGTGGCTCGCTTCATCTCTCAAATGAACAAAACCGCAGCGTCCGGCACGTTTTCCGTCAAGGCGTCTGAACTGACGCGCCGTTTCGGCGACTTGACGGCGGTGGATCACGTCGACCTGCGGGTTCCGTACGGCGAGATCTTCGGGCTGCTGGGCGCCAACGGCGCGGGCAAGAGCACGCTGATCAAGATGCTCACGACGCTGTTGCCGCCGACCTCCGGCAATGCGGAGGTCGGGGGTTTCGACATCATCCGGTCTCCGGCGCAAGTCAGGGGACGCATCGGCTATGTGCCCCAGCTCCTGTCGGCCGACGGCGCCCTGACCGGCCACGAGAACCTGCTCCTGTCGGCGAAGCTCTATGGCTTGCCCCGCGCGCAGAGAAGCGTGCGCATCGGCGAAGCGCTCGACTTCATGGGCCTCGCCGATTCGGCGCGCAAGCTCGTGAAGACCTATTCCGGCGGCATGGTTCGCAGGCTGGAGCTCGCCCAGGCCATGCTGCATCGTCCGGCGATCCTGTTCCTGGACGAGCCGACGATCGGGCTCGATCCGATGGCGCGCCATTCCGTGTGGGATCGCCTGCGCGACCTCAGGCGCGACTACGGCGTGACGGTTCTGATCACGACCCACGACATGGAGGAAGCTGAAGCGCTCTGCCACGAGCTGGCGATTCTGCACGCGGGGCAGGTCGCCGTCGTCGGAAAACCGGCCGAGCTGCGGGCGGGGCTCGGCGCCAGCGCGACCATGGACGACGTGTTCGCGCATTATGCCGGCGGCGGGATCCGCGAAGGCGGCAATTTCAGCGACGCCGTCCAGACCCGCAGGACTGCCCAGCGCCTGGGTTGAGGACGATTCCATGGACCGATTCGTGCGCGAGAGCGCCGCAGTGGCAGAAGTCGAGTTGATCAAGCTCCTCCGCGATCCGACCGAGATTTTCTCGCGCGCGGTGCAACCCGTGCTGTGGCTGGTGGTGTTCGGCCAGGTCCTCGCCCACGTCCATGGCATCTACACCGGAGAGGTCGGCTACCTCGCGTTCATCACTCCCGGGATCCTCGCCCAGAGCGTGCTGTTCAGCGCAATCTTCTACGGCATCGCCGTGATCTGGGAGCGCGACCTCGGCGTCGTGCACAAGCTGCTGGTGAGCCCCGCCCGGCGGATCTCGCTGGTTTTCGGCAAGGCCGTCTCCGCCGGATTCCGCGGCCTGGTGCAGGCGGCCGTCATTTATCTCGTCGCGTTCGTCATGCACATCACGCTGCGTCAGGAGCCGCTGGCCATCCTGGGCGTGCTCGCCGGCGTGCTGCTGGGATCGGGACTCTTTTCCACTTTTTCGCTCATCATCGCCTGCATCGTGAAGACGCGCGAGCGCTTCATGGGCATAGGCCAACTCCTGACGATGCCGATGTTCTTCGCCAGCAATGCGATCTATCCGCTGGACATCATGCCCGGCTGGCTGCGCGTCGTCGCGCAGCTCAATCCCCTCACCTACCTGGTCGACGCGCTACGCGGGCTTATGATCGTGGGCGGCGAGAGCGTGCACGACTACGGCACGGATTTCGCGGTGTTGGTCGCGGTGTTCGTCGTGCTGCTGATGGTCGCCGTGAAGCTGTATCCGACGCTGGCGGAATGAGCACGATAGCGCGCCGCCGAAGTTCTGAAACGCAATCTTTTGTCCTACAATAGGCTGCGACAAGTCCTCGGCGCCTGATAACCACTGTCGACCAAGGGCAATAACCGCGATAAAGGGAGTCCAAAAATGGCGCTTACTCTTACCAAGAAGCAGATTCTGGCTATTGTCGGTGGGGTGGTCCTGGTATCCGCGGCCGGCTGGTTCGGCTGGCAATACTTCGAGGGTACCGGACCGGCGCCGGTTGCAAAAAGCAGCCCTCAGCCTCCGGCGGCAAAACAGCCCGCAGCGGCGAAAGCCGCCGTGCCGGCCGATGCGGGCCCGGCCCGGGACAAGCTGATCGAGGACGCGCTGGTCGCTTCAGGGTTGAAACGGCAACTGGACCAACTGCCGCAACAGTTGATCGCCGGCGTCAGGCAATCCGGCAAGCAGCAATCGAAGGCGTCGCCCGCAGTCGTCAAGGCAATCGAAAATGCGGTGGCAGAGTCGTTTACGGCACAGGGTTTTCATGACCGGGTAAGCGCCAATCTGAAGAAGAATTTCGATCAGAAGCGCCTGCAGGCGCTGCTCAAGGATTTTTCCACGCCGGCGGCAAAGCGCATGATCGAACTGGAGCAGGCTGCGCCGTCGCCCGAGGAGTTCGCTCGATTCGCCCGCAGCCCGGCCGCGACCCGGCCTTCGTCCAAGCGCGCGAGTCTGGTCAAGCGCATCGATGCCGCAACCAGGGCAAGCGACCTGGCTGTCGACGTCGCGTTCTCTTCCATGAAGGCGATCGCATCGGGCATCGTTGGCGAGGGAGCCGGGAAGGCCGCCGCAGTCGACAAAGCGATCGAAAAACAGCGCGCTTCCGCGACGCAAAAGATCCGCAATGCGACCTTGCTCAACCTGGCATTCAGCTTCAAGGATGCGAGCGACGCCGACCTGGAGGAGTACGCCAGGATTTACGAGGCGGAAAACAGCAAATGGTTCACCGACATCGTGTATGCCTCGCTGCTGGAAGAAGTGAAGAGCGCTTCGGCGCAGGCTGGGGAGCGCATCGGCTCGCTCGCGAGCAAGCCCGCAGCGCCGGCGGCGAAGCCG
>DAIRFM010000057.1:0-8418 GCA_036795025.1 Burkholderiales bacterium
GGATGAGCAACGAGGAAGACAAGAAAGGGACGCTGTCGGTCGGCAAATGGGCCGACCTCGCGGTCTTGTCCGATGACTATCTGACGGTGCCGGAGGGCCGCATCTCGCAACTATCGTCAGTGCTCACGATGGTAGGCGGCAAGGTGGTCTATGGCGACGGCAAGTATGCCGCGCTCGCGCCGGCCGCGCTCAAGGTCGCGCCCGACTGGCTGCCGATCAGCAAATATCCTGGCTACAGCAAATCGGCTGCCGCGGAGAGCGGCGAGCAACTCGCGTCGGCGGCGCTTGCGGCCGCAACACCAACGGTCATTGGCGCCGACGGCATGCAATGGACAATCGGTTGCGGCTGCGGGGTTTTGTAGTCGGGCATTCGTCTCAATCCGTCTAAGCAATCGGGCCGCGCTGAAAAGCGCGGCCTTTCCATTTGGCATTCGGCCCGTATGACGCATATCGAAGATATTCAGCGGCGTTCCGCATTCACCATCGCAACGTCATTTCGGCCGATGCGTTAATTGGCCTTCGTTCCGGGTGGGCGACGGATAGGTGCTTCGCCGCTTCCGGCGACGCGCGGCGCGCCACGCACGCGCTTAGTCGCTTCCCAATCGATTTCGAGTTCTTTTGTCAGGATGACGCCATAATCGCGTTCGGCGGCCGCGCGGCTGACGTAGCCATCGATCACATCGTTGCGCACGCGCTCGGCATCGCGCGTGAACGGATCGCCGTAGCCACCGCCGCCGTCCGCAAGATATGAGATTATATCGCCCGGTCCGAACTCGCCGCGGAACATTCCGCAATAGATAACATTGGGTGGTTTATCGTCGTACAGATACGCGTTGTCGGCATAGTTGATGATATCGCGCGCGAAGTGCTCCTTCCAATCCCTCCGTTCGGTGTTCGGAATGAGGATACTCAAATTCAGCGGGCCCGGCTTGCCGCCGTCCAAGCCCCAGCCCGGCGTTCGGGATTTTTTCAAGATCGTGAGCGCCCCAAACGGCGCTAGGAATCGATAATCGCGCACGGATCCCAGGCCGCCGCGAAAACGCCCAGGACCGCCGGAATCCTGCCGGAAGCCGGCGCGATCGACCATCACCGGCAGCCGCGCTTCCACCACCTCGACCGGGATGTTCTTCACCGTGCACATGGAGACGTGCTGCGTGGTGTTGATGCCGTCCTGGTCAATTCGCGCGCCCCAGCCGACGCCAGCATTGGTCTGGTGCCAGATCTGCCGGCCGGTATAGGGCTCCTTGCCGTAGAAGCCGGGATCGCCGAGGTCGCCACCGGAGCCGGCCCACATCTTTTCCGGTACCGCCTGCGCCAGCGCCTTGTAGATTGTCTCAACCGCGCTGACGCCGGCCCAGATCGTGAAGACCGGCGATGGATAGACCGCATTAAACAGGTTTCCCTCCGGCGCTACGACCTTGAGCGGCCGGAACTGCCCGCCGTTCGATGGTTCGTGCGGCGTGGTCAGGCTCTTGAAGCAGATGCGCGCCGCCGACCGCGCCATGCCGAGGCCGAGATTGATCGGCCCGTCGACTTTCTGGCTTGAGCCGGAATAGTCGATTGTCATCGCATCGCCCTCGATTGCGACGCGGACATGCACGCGCACTAGGTCGTCGTTGACGCCGTCATTGTCCATCCAGTCTTCGGCTTCCCATTCGCCGTCAGGCATAGCGCGAACCGCGGCTCGCGCCTGCGCTTCGCCCGCGAAAAGGATGCGCTCGATTGAGGCATCAACCGTCTCCGCGCCGTATTTCTGGTAAAGTTCGCTGATACGCGTGACGCCGGTTCGCAGGCAGGCCACCTCGGCGTTGAAATCGCCCATCACCGTCTCGGGCGCGCGCGAATTGATGCGGATGATGCGCAGTAATTCCTCGTTCGGCTCGCCGCGGCGGACGATCTTCTCGCCCGGGATCATGATCCCTTCCTGGTGCACCGAGGTGGAATCGAGGATGTAGCCGGGATCCTTGCCGCCCAGGTCGGTCCAATGGGCTCGCACCACGGTGTAGGCGACGATGGCGCCGTCGATAAAAACCGGCGCTATCAGCACGCCGTCATTAGTATGCGCGCCGCTCCAATAGGGCACGTTCATGTAGATCACGTCGCCGGGATCGAGCGGGCCGCATTTGCTATTGGTGAGCGTCTGGCGAATTGCGTATTCGTTGGCGCCGAGGAACAGCGGCAGGCCGGTCGCGTCGGCGAGCAAATTCAGATTGCGGTCGAAGATCGATAGGCCGAAATCGTTGATCTCGTAGATGATGGTCGAATAGGCCGTGCGCACCAGCGTGCGCTCCATCTCGGTCGCGGCCGAGGCGAGATAATGGCGAATGACTTCCGCCGTGGCGGGATCGGTCGCCGATGCACTGCGGTTGCTCATGATTCTTTCATTCTCGTAATGAAAAGATGCCCGAACTTGTCCACGCTCGCGCACTGGTCGGAAAAGAACGCAAGCGTCGTGGTGGCTTCCTCGACGATTGCCGGGCCAAGTACTACATCGCCATCGCGCAATTCGTCGCGATCATAGACGGCGAAATCGACCATGGCTCTGTGCGCAAAACAAAATGCTTTGCGGCTCGCCCGCGGCGTCGGCGCGCCGGCCGCGCGGCCGGGAATCGTTCGCAGTTCCGGCCGCGGCGTGCGACCGATGCCGCGCACCCGCACATGAACGATCTGCACCGGATCGGTCATCGTGTGGCCGTAATGCTGCTTGTGCACCGCATCGAAACGCCGGCACAGGCTAGCGAGATCGTCGCTCTGTTCGAGAACCGTATCGAGCGTGTGCTCCTGGCCGAAATAGCGCAGCGCCGCCGCGTATTCAATCGTCCGGTCGTCGGGCGCAAAGCCGCCGCGCTCGAGGTCGCCACTGGCCTGATCGGCCAGCCGTCGCGAAATGCCATGCAGCCTGTCGAGGCCCACGTGTTCGAGCAGGCCGACGCAGGTTTCGGAATATTCCTGCACCAAATCGGTCATCAGCATACCCCAGGCCGAAAAGCCGGCCGGCGCCTGTGGCACGAGCACCTCGCGCACCTCCATTTCGCGCGCGACCAGCGGCACGAACATGGGACCGGCGCCGCCATAGGCCAGCATGCTGAATTCGCGCGGATCGAGCCCCTCCTGGACGGTGATCTCGCGGATGGCGCTCACCGTGCGCGCGAGCAGGACGTCGAACACGCCGCGCGCCGCTTCGATGTCAGTAAGTCCAAGCGGCTCAGCAACATGCTTGAGCAGGCCGGCACGGGCAGCGTCGGCATCGAGGCGTACCTCACCACCGAGGAAATTGTCCGGGTCGATGTAACCGAGCACAACGGCGGCGTCGGTGAATGTCGGCTGCTGGCCGCCGCGTCCATAGCAGATCGGCCCCGGCTCGGCGCCAGCCGATTGCGGCCCGACCTTGAGCAAGCCGCCTTCGACTCGCGCAATGCTGCCTCCGCCGGCACCGATGGTCGAAATATTATAGGCTGGGATCATCAACGGCAGCTTTTCTAGCTCCGCCTGATATTTCAGCGTCGGCGTACCGTCGCGCACGACACAGGCATCCGTGCTGGTGCCACCGATGTCGACGGCGATGAGATTGGCGCGATCCAGGATTTCACTCAACCGCGCCGCGCCGATCAGGCCGCCGGCAGGACCAGAAAAGATCGTGTGAACCGGGACGGCGGATGCATCCCGCGCGAGCAGCGCGCCGCCACCCGAGCGGGTGATGTAAAACGAGCCGGTGAATCCCTGTTCCGCAAGCGTTGCTTCCAACGAACCGATATAGCGGCGGAAGATCGGCTGAATGTAGGCATTGACGACTGTCGTGCTGGTGCGCTCATACTCGCGGTATTCGCGGACGATGGCGCTAGAGATCGAGACCGAAAGCTCGGGCCATCCGGCGCGGATGATTTCCGCGGTGCGCTCTTCGTGCACCGGGTTCCTGTAGGCATGCAGGTAGCAGACCGCGATCGCCTGGATTTTCCATTTCTCGACCAACTGCCGCACCGCCGCACGCACGGCCTCCTCGTCAAGCGGCTGCAACTCGTCGCCGTTCGCATTCATGCGGCAAGGGATGCCGAGCCGCATCCGTTTCGGCACCAGCGGCGGCCGTACGTCGTATTCGAGCGAATACATCTGCGTGCGGTCGCGGTTGTAGCGGCCCATTTCGAAGATGTCTTCGAAACCGGCATTGGTCAGAATGCCGGTGACGGCGCCTTTGTGCTCAAGCACGGTATTGAGCCCGAGCGTCGTGCCATGAACGAAGGAGTCGAGCGCACTGCCGTCGATCCCGAGCCGCCTGATCGCAGCGTTGACGCCGGCTGCGGCATTGCCCGGCGTGGTGAAACTCTTTTCCAGCCGCCATTCGCCGCTGTCGACGTCGAATACGACCGCGTCGACGAAAGTGCCCCCGATATCGACCGCCAAACGATAAGTCACGATGGCCTCATGTGTCGTATAGCAGCCAGTCGCGCAGCAGCGCCGTCGCTGCTTGCGGCCGCTCCAGAATTGTCATGTGTCCGCATTGCTCGATGATCGAGAAGCGGCCGTGCGGCGCCAGTTCCGCAATCTCAATATGCTCCTCGATCGTGCTCATGCCATCCTCGCGGCCGCAGATTGCGCGCACGGGCTGCTTGGCCGCCCGCAACAGATCGCGCGAATCCTGCCGCTCACCGATCACACGTTGGCGGCGGACGTAGGTCACCGGGCCAATTCGGGTCGTCATCTCCCGAACGAATGGCGGCAGTGGGCCCTGCTGCTGATCGGCATGCAGCAGGATGGGCATCATGCCCTCGATGACCGATGGATATTCTCCGCGCTCACAGGCGGCGATCACCGTTTGCCGCCAGGCGGTCTTTTTCGGTGTGTCGGCACGCGCCGAGGTATCGAGCAGCGCCAGCTTCGTAACGCGCCCGGGCGCTTGCCGGAGGATTTCCAGCGCGATGTAGCCGCCCATGGAAAATCCAGCGAGTGCAAATTTTTGCGGAGCGGCATCAAGCACGATGCGGGCCATCTCGGCGATAGTTTCACCTTGCGTGACCGGCGGAACACTTATCTCTGCAATATCAGCGAGATGCGCAACCTGGTGGCGCCAGACCGCGGCGTCGCAGACCAAGCCCGGAATGAGCAACAGATTTTGATCGCTCGCCATATCCCTTCATCCCTTCCCGCAATCGGACCGCGGCGGAAACGATAGCGACACTTCTGCTCTGCCGAAAATATATATTATTGATCTTATCTATATAATATCGGTATATCTATCTGCGATTGGCAGGTCGACGTCCGATGAATCTGCGCGCGCTATCCAACTTCTTGACCATCGCCGAAGCAGGCAGCCTGCAGGGCGCAGCCAATGTCGTGCATATTGCACAACCGGCGCTGACGCGGCAGATCGCCATGCTGGAAGAGGAATTCGGCACCAGATTATTTCTTCGCCATCATCGCGGCGTCACCTTGACCGAGGCCGGTGAGCAGTTACGCGAGCATGCGGAGCGCATCCTCGCAGAGGTAGCCAAGACTCGCGTGGCAATGTCGACGGCTGCGAAGAAGCCGACCGGTTCCGTTTCGCTCGGGCTGCCGACGGCGATGCGCTACGTTTTATCCAGCGCCGTCATTTCCGCCTATCACAAGGCCTATCCTGACGTGCACATGAAAGTGCACGAGGCGTTTGTGCACATCATCGAGGATATGCTGCAGACACGACAAGTCGACGTCGCAATCCTGTTCAATGGCACGCGTAAGCTCGATAACTTCGATATGACGCCACTGGTGACTGAGGACGTTTATCTCGTCGGTCCGCCTGACGCAGGTCTCGATCTGAACAGCCCGGTATCGGTCAAGTATCTTGCTGAAGTTCCGATCATCTTGATCTCGAGAAGGAATCAGCTTCGTCTGGCAACGGAGCAAGCGATGGCACGATATAGTCTCGACTTCCGGCCTTTTCTGGAGGTGGAGGGCGAGCCGCTGACTCTCGATCTGGTCAAAAAGGGTATTGGCTACACTGTCACGCCGTACTGCGCCATTCAGGCCGAAATCAAGTCGGGGCAGGTCAGTGGAGCGCCAATCCGCGGACTAACGATAACCTGGGCGCTGGGCGTCAGTCGGGTGCGCGCGCATGCGCCGGCTGTGCGCGCATTGATCGCACTCATTCAACAAGCCGTCGATGACCGTGTCGCCAGCGGCACTTGGCGTAACGTGCGGACTAATCATCGATCGGCTACCGGAAGAGTCTCTTCGCGTCGGCCGTCCAGAACTAGATAACATATTTTGGTAAGATGAATTTGGACGACTCGACTCAACCACTCGCCAGCTAACAGATCAATCGACAATTCTCTAGGTAGAATCTTCCTCCACGAGCGACCCGCGCCCGCGGGGGCTGTGCCAATTGTAGAGTTAGCCGAATTTCTCAAATAGTCTTGCCGATACGGTAAAAACTGCACATCCTAACGATTTGAAGCTAGGCGCTCTGGGAAATGCCATCTTGATATTTGCGGTGAAATCAGGAGAGTGGCGGCATGCATTTAGGCAGCGGCTTGCATATCGAGCGCACAGACGACGAATTGATCGTTCAGTCGGAGCCCACGAGCGCCTTCACTAAGTGGATTGGAGCGCTGTTTGCAGGTTTTGCACTGTGCTGGACAATTGCATTGGCTAGAATCGATGCTCGGAGCGAAGTCGCATACTGGCTTGTGCTTACTTTTGGGATGATTCTGATTGTTGTCAGCGTCTCTTTAGTGCTTCCTCGATCAGTTATCACGATTTTTGATCTTCGGTCTCAGCGGGCTCTTCGCCGTGTGAATATTTTTGGCTGGCCCTATCGCACCCGCGCGTACTCGTTTGCCGAAATCGCGGGCCTGGGCGTCGTCAGGGGATTAAAAATTGACGAACGTGATCCCATGCCGGCCATTTCCCTTAAAGACGGCACAATGCTGCCGCTCGGTACGATTAATTTAAATCGCTTTCACGTCAGTGACTCGAGCTGTGCCGAATCCATCGATGCCATCTGTACCGCGACCGGCCTGCAGAAATACGACAACCTGAGATGATCAAAGGCCGGCGTATGACTGCGGAGGCATATGCTCCCGCGATACGCGCCGCTCGTAAACAAGAATATCTGTCGTTGGCCACAGCTCGGTGAGCCTCCACGCCGATCAAATACTAGGGCGCGTACTTATGAATAGAGAATGGTGAGCAGTGGTTGGTCAATCAGCTTTGGAGTTGATTATTTTGCAAAACCCAAATTGAGGTAATCGGCGAACCGTGATTCCCTTCGATTGAGTCGATCATCGCCGAAAGCGGAACATGATGGGACGACGGAAGGGTGGGACTTATAATGAAATCTGACCCGGAAATCGGTTTCTGGCGCACCGACTACCACACGATCAACGGCTTCAGGCAGTTCTGCCGCGACTGGCAGCCGCGCGATGAGTCCTGTCTACCAGTGCTCGCGCTGCACGGCTCGCTCACGCAGAGCGGCATGTGGGTCGCGCCTGCGGAGGCCGCAGGCACGGTCCGCATGCTGTGCCCGGATCAGCGTGGCTTCGGCCGGAGCGAGGATCCGGGCAGCGACTCCTGCGCGGAGTTCGCTTCGGACGCACTCGCCCTCGCGCAAAACCTGTTGCCCGAACGCTACGTGGTTATGGCACACTCGTTTGCTTGCTCGATCGCGCTCGCGGCCGCGCACAGAGCTGCCAGACACGTCGCCGCGGTGGTGCTGGTGGACCCGGTGGTGCGTGTCGGAATGTCCGCCGCTCCGGCCGCCCCGTCCCCTCCGCCCCCAGAGATATTCGACACGCTCGAAGACGCAGGGCGCCACTTCCGGAACACGGAGGAAGGCGAGTGGACCGAAGACGCGCTACGACGTTTCGTCCAAGACATCATGATGCGCGACGGTGAAAGCGGGCCGTGGCGCTTTCCCTATACCCCCGTGCGGCTGCAACGCCTGCGGGCCTTCACCGCCTCGCCCGAAAGCGACTACAACCTATTCGCCAAGGCCAAGGCCCTGCGCTGCCCGGTACTCATTTTTCGCGGCGGCATGAGCAAGCGTTTTCCGCCGGCTGCCGAGCAGCCTTTCCTTCAGTTGTTCGCATCAAAACCCAAGCTTGTGGTGTGTCCCACAAGCGGACACTTCCCGAGCGCGACCGAACCCGACATCGTGATCGCGGAGCTGAAGCGCTTCCTCAATAGGGTGCGCTAAAGTTGGACCGACTACTATCTTGGCGCCAAAACCGGAACCCATTACTGCGACCTCTAGAGCAGGCCGTGCAGCTGTCAAGGCCGTGAAATTGCCCCGTCCATGTTGCTCGCTTTCGCCGTGTGAGCAGGATAGGTCACCGCTCCGTCAGGCCGTGGCGTGGCAACTTTCGTCAGGGTTGCCGGCGCACTCTTGCCCGGCCCAAGTATATGAAACACCCGCTCGCCGGCGACGAGCAGGTAGTCCGCGATGAT
>DAIRFM010000305.1:0-2996 GCA_036795025.1 Burkholderiales bacterium
GCGCTTCCTGCAGGCGCTGCCCGACGACGCGCGCGTAGATATCGGCCGGGCCGCCTGCGGCGAAGGGAACGATGATGCGAACCGGATGGCTCGGATAGCTCTGGGACCATGCTGGCAGCGCCGCGAAGGCGATCAGTATCAGTGTGATGAAGGGTCTCAGGCAAAGCGCCATGTGCTTCTCCTCGGTTAGCGGGGTGTTGCAAGAGCGGGCCGGGCGGGAAAGGAAGGGTCCCGCCCCTTCCTTTGGCCGCTCTTATATCCCTCATTTAGAAAGTCGTGTCGATTTCTTGTTTTATTTTAAACAGATCGATCCGACTCTTCGGTATCATCGGCACTGCCGAAGCCCGCTCGCCTGGCGCAGGTGACGCGGCTAATCGCCCTCGATGCGCCTTGCCCCGAAATAGCGCTTGGCCCAGTAGCGTTCCCGCAGGTCTGCAACTCCTACGGCCTCGCCGGGTCGGGGCGCGTGGACAAACCTGTGATCGCCGATATAGATGCCGATGTGCGAGACGGCATTGCGCAAATTATGAAAAAACACCAAATCACCCGCTTTGAGTTCATCTTTTGCAACCAACAAGCCGGTCTTGCTGATGGCGCGGGAACTATGAGGCAGGATCATTCCGTGTGCCTCACGGAACACATGATCGACAAAACCTGAGCAGTCGAAGCCCGTTTGGGGATTGTCGCCGCCACGACGGTAGCGCACGCCGATCAGGTCGAGAGCGCGATCCATGACCGTTTGAGCGTTGCCACGATCCGGCGGAACCGCGGAGTCAATGCTTTCTGCTTGAGTCGGCGAGCGCGTAAACTGAGACTCGTCGGCGAAAGCGCATTGAACGCTTAATGCACAGGCGATGAGGCTCGCCCGAAGAAACAATTTGAAGCGCATGGGGCGCAATATACACTAAAAATAGTACGCTGCACCTGAGTGCCGGTCCCTTGGGCCGGTCGTGAACCCATCGCCTGCATTGGCGCGTCCCTCGCCGGGGGCACAACCCCGTCTCGTCGCGCTTTGCGCCTGATTAAAGGCCCCGGAGAACCAGAGCGCAAGAACGGAACAGCTGGCGAAAGTCCCCGCTGCTGCGCGGGTACAATAGCACCGAGACGCGAAACCAAGGCTCAGAACACCCATGATTGCCGATACTGCAAAAATTCCTTAGGAGCAAACCCATGTCCGAACCTCAGTTAGTTGACCCGCACGATGTCGTGATGACCGGGGAAAACTCGTTCATCCGTCTTTCCAACGATGGTGGCAAGACCATCGCAGACCGCGTCAGCCACTGGCGCGTGCTGTGGTCGCCCGCCGGACAGGGACACGCGCTGTTCATCGAAAGCCCGCTCACCGGCAAGGGGCCGCGGGTCTACACCGACAACGCGGCTGTCGCGCGCTTCCTCCAGCGCACGATCGAGGTTCTGCTGTACAAGGACTTCGCCTCCGAGTCGCTGCCTCTGATCGACGCCGAATTCGAGCGCACCGGCAATTCGCTCAGCACGGTCGAAGAGCGCATCATCTCCGACGAGGACGAGATCATCCTCTCCTACTGGGATCTGATGGCGCCGTTCGTGCTCACGATGCCGCCGGGAGCGATGGACCGCCCGATCGGCGTCTACAGCACCTTCCTGCCCGCGCGCAGCGCGCAGCTTTCGGTAAATAGCAACGTCGCTTCGGCGAAGGTGTTCCTGCAGGACCGCTTCGGCAAGCAGGGATCGAGTTGTTGCCTGGCGTGGTCGGAGACGTGGACGCGACCGAAGGGGTGAACCTGATTTCCTCCGCGCGGGACAAAGTCCGGGGCGGGTATGCTTCAGGCCTCGGCCACGATCAGCGGCACGTACATCTCCGCCGCGCTGACGCCGCCATGCACGCCCAGCGTGAGATGGCGCTGCTCTCCGAGGATCCAGTCCTTGATGGTGTAATTGTCTTTCATCACCAGCGTGTAGTGGCCGACGCGCTCGGCCAGGCGCGGGTTTGCCGGACCCAGGCCGAACCAGCCTTGCGCGATCAGCTCGGCGCTCCGGTAGAGGCTGGCGCAATGGTCGAGCCGGGTTTGCACGTAATGCTCGAACGCGCCCTCCTGCCCGGGCTGGACGTAGCAATAGGCGGCGCGGCGCTCTCCGCACAGCGGCAGCATCAGGGTCTCGGCCAGTTGCAGATGGTCCTCGAGTTCGATGCAGGCTGATTTGGGCGAATCGGTGAAGCCGTGGTCGGCCACCGCGAGTACCAGCGTGTCGCTGCCTGCGATCTCGTCCAGGAACCGGGCGAAGGCGGCATCGATCTGGCGGAACTTCTCCTGCAGCTCCGGGCTCGCGCTGCCGAAACTATGCGCGGTCGCATCGAGGTCGTAGGTATAGGCGTGGATAAACTGGCGTTCGCTGCCGCTGCGCACGATTTCGGCCACCGTCGAAAACAGCTCGGGCAATTCCTTGTACGGCCGGCGCAGGGCGAGCCCGCAATGCGCGACGTTGTAGTCGGAATCGATGATTTTATCCGGGGAAACCACATAGCTTTTCGCCGCCAGGCGATCGAACATGGGTTCGGCCGTGAACACGCTGCGCGGGGCTATGCCGGCCTTGGACAGCGGCTCGCCGCCGTGGCGCGGGCGAAAGCGCAGCGTCGCCGCGAGGCAGCCCAGTTCGCGCAGCCAGATATGCCAGCCGGTAAGCGCGTGCTGCTGCGGGCCGACGCCGGTGAGGAAGCTCGTCACCGCAGTGGCGGTGGTGGAGGGAAATACCGAGGTCAGGCGCGCCTTGAGGTGACGCTGCAGCGCGCCGCCCGCGCCGTCGCGAATGAGGTAGTCGTAGCCCAGCCCGTCGATCACCAGCAGCACGATGTTGCGTGCGCCCGAGAGCGCCTCGGCCGGCAGGGCGCTCAACTCGGGATAAGCTGCGGCCGCGTCGCACGGCCTTGCGTCCAGCGTGCGTTCGATCGAGCGCATGAGGTTGACGATGCTGCCGCCGTGGTAGTCTGGAAGTTCCATGGCCGGATGCTATAAGAAAGC
>DAIRFM010000058.1:0-8348 GCA_036795025.1 Burkholderiales bacterium
GCCGTCGGATTCGCATTCCTATTTCTTGGGAATCCTTTTATTCCCGACCAGCGGCGTGGTGATCTCGGGTGAGAGCTTGAGCCCTCCCCGCTCGAGTTGTTCTGCCCACTGAAGTTGCTCTGCCCTCTTTTCCAGGGCCGCGGCCTGAATATCGGCGGAGGATTGATGGGCGCCGGCCCGCGCGCCGGCCTGCGCCTGGTCCATTGCCAGGGCAGCCGCTGCCGCCTCAGGCGCCGGCTGAGGCACGGGAAGCGCGGCCGCTCCTTCTTGCGCGGCAGGGGGCGCCGCAGCCGGCTGCGGGGAAGCGACCGCCGATGCCGCGCCGGTTGCCGACTGTTGCGTGCCGAGGGGCTTGACTTGGGACTCGTACACCAGCGGGGTTACCACCGATCTGGGCGTGATCTGATACAACACCCAGACGGTCCAACCGATGATAACCAGCATGAGGCCCGCGATTATTCGCCAGAACAACTCCCAGTCCTTGCGCACCTTCGGTCTGGTCGGGGTTGCGCCCTGCTCCTGCTGGTTGGTCTGGCTCATATCAATGCTCAGCCCCGGCTTTAGCGGCAAGGACCAACATCATGCTTGCCTGAATGGAAGAAATCCTGCGTCCGAAATCCGGATCGTGGAACTCGTGCGTATGCGACGTATACTACACTAGCTCTTCACATCGCCTTATTTTCGGCAGCGGCGGTCGCCGTCGCCCCCAGACTCTCTGTAGCGCTGCTCGAATAGCCTGCGATCGGCAGCAATAACGTAAACCGCAACGGGATTGCGCCGACTGCCGCCCGCGACCGGCGGCTGGTATCATAGCGCGCATACTTCATCTTCCCCGGCACTCGCCCCGATGAAATTTTGCCCCAACTGCGGCGCTCCCGTCACCCTCAAGGTACCCGCCGGCGATAGCTTCCCGCGCCACGTGTGCGAGGCCTGCAACACCATTCACTACTCGAATCCCAAAATGGTGATCGGCTGCATCCCGGAGTGGGAGAGCAAAATCCTGCTGTGCAAGCGCGCCATCGAGCCGCGCCGCGGCTACTGGACGCCGCCCGCGGGCTTCATGGAAAACGGCGAGACCACGAGCGAAGCGGCGCTGCGCGAGACGCTGGAGGAAGCCAATGCGCGCGTCGAGATCGGCGATCTGTTCAGCATGCTGTCGGTGCCGCAGGTCAACCAGGTGCACATTTTTTACCGCGCGCGGCTGCTCGATCTCGATTTCGCCCCGGGAACGGAAAGCCTGGAAGTGGCGCTGTTCGAGGAGGCGGAGATTCCGTGGAAAGAGATCGCCTTTCGCACCAGCTCGACCACGCTCAGGCATTTTTTCGACGACCGCAAGCAGGGGCGCTACGGCTGCCACTCCGGCGCCATCTTGCCCCTGAAATGACGCTGCCACGTCGGATATCGCGAGCTTGCTCGCGAATGCAGGAGATCCCACAACAAGTCGCCCGTCAGATCTCCGGCGTCGCGCTGATCTTGTGAATCGACAGATCGGCGCCGTTGAATTCCTCTTCCGCATCGAGCCGCAGGCCGACCGTGGCCTTGAGCAAACCATAGACCAGGGTCCCGCCGGCCACAGCAACCGTGATGCCCAGCGCCGTGCCCGCCAGTTGCGACATGAAAGCCACGCCGCCCATGCCGCCTAGCGCCTTGACGCCGAAGATACCCGCGGCAATGCCGCCCCAGGCGCCGCACAGCCCGTGAAGGGGCCATACGCCGAGCACGTCATCGATCTTCCAGCGGTTCTGCGTCAGCGTGAACATGTTGACGAAAATGAAACCAGCCACCGTGCCCACTAGCAGCGAGGCGGCCGGATGCATCACATCCGACCCGGCACACACTGCAACCAGCCCCGCGAGCGGACCGTTGTGCACGAAGCCCGGGTCGTTGCGCCCGGCAACCAGCGCCGCGAGCGTGCCTCCGGCCATCGCCATGAGCGAATTGATCGCCACCAGGCCGCTCACCTTGTCCAGCGTCTGCGCCGACATGACGTTGAAGCCGAACCAGCCGACCGACAGGATCCATGCGCCGAGCGCGAGGAAAGGAATGCTGGAGGGCGGATGCGCGGTCATGCCCTTGCCGTCCTTGCTGTAGCGGCCGCTGCGCGCGCCCAGGAACAGCACCGCGACCAAGCCGATCCAGCCGCCCACCGCGTGCACCACGATGGAACCGGCGAAATCGTGAAACTCCTCGCCGAACGAAGCCTTGAGCCAGGCCTGCACTCCATAATGGTGGTTCCAGGCGATACCTTCAAAGAAAGGGTAGATGAAGCCGACCAGCAGGAAACTGGCCGCAAGCTGCGGGTAGAACCGGGCGCGCTCGGCGATGCCGCCCGAGACGATGGCCGGAACGGCCCCGGCGAAGGTCAGCAGGAAGAAAAATCGCACCAGCTCGTAGCCGTTCTTCTGCGCCAGATGCTCGGCCCCGGTGAGGAAACCCACGCCGTAGGCAATGCCGTAACCGATGAAAAAATAGGCGATGGTGGACACGGCAAAATCGGTGAGGATTTTCACCAGCGCATTGACTTGGTTCTTCCAGCGCACCGTGCCCAGCTCGAGAAAGGCGAAGCCCGAGTGCATCGCGAGCACCATGATCCCGCCTAGCAGGATGAACAGTACGTCACCCCCTGATTTCGCGTTTTCCATAACCGTCTCCCTAAGCGTTCGAATTGGCCGGACCGTGGGATCCGCCCGCGCACCCCGAAAATATTTCGCGCATTATGAAGTCTTTCGCGTGGTTTGTATTCCCTCGGCGTCATGGACGCGCCGATCCACCTCGTGCTAGCGTGCCGCATGACGAGCCATGCATTTAACTTTGCGCTGCATCCATGATTCCCCGGCTTGGACGCGATGATCCGTTTCCGCCGCTGGCAAGCGCGCTGCAACATCCCAACGGCCTGCTCGCCGCGGGCGCAGATCTGTCGCCCGAGCGCCTGCTCGCCGCCTACCGCCAGGGCATTTTCCCCTGGTATGCCGAAGGCGAGCCCATCCTGTGGTGGAGCCCCGACCCGCGCATGGTGCTCATTCCATCCGAATTGAAAGTCTCGCGCTCCCTCGCCAAGACGTTGCGCAACCGCGACCACGAGATACGTTTCGACAGCGCTTTCGAAGCGGTCATGCAGGGCTGCGCCCTCAGGGGCGCTGATCATGCCGTCCCTGGTACGGGTGAAACCGGCACCTGGATCACCGCCGACATGCGCGCCGCCTATCAGCGCCTGCACCAACTCGGCTACGCCCACTCGGTGGAAACCTGGATCGAAGGCGAACTCGCGGGCGGGTTGTACGGCGTGGCCATCGGCCGCATGTTCTACGGCGAGTCCATGTTTACCCGGGTGCGCGACGCCTCGAAAATAGCCATGGTGCATCTGGTGCGGCGTCTCGAGCGCCAGGGCTGCGGCATGATCGATTGCCAGATGCATACCCGGCACCTGGCCAGCCTCGGCGCGCGCGCAATCCCGCGCAGCGAGTTTTCACTAAGGTTGCGGGAATTGGTAGACTATGCCGTGACGCCAATGAAGTGGGACGCCCCGGAGACGGACAACGATGTCGCTGCTTAACGACCTGCCGCACGCGGTACTGCAGTTCTACGTGACCGCGCCTTATCCCTGCAGCTACCTGCCGGCGAAGCTGGCGCGCTCGCAGGTTGCCACGCCCAGCCACCTGATCTCGAATGAGGTCTATGGCTCGCTGGTGAAGGCCGGTTTTCGCCGCAGCGGCATCTTCACCTACCGCCCCTATTGCGACGCCTGCCGCGCCTGCGTGCCGGTGCGCATTCCGGTGGCGCAGTTCGAGGCCACGCGCGCGCAACGCCGCGCGCAGAAGCGGCACGCCGCGCTCGACGCCTCGCCGCAAAGCCTGCGTTTTCGCAACGAGCACTACGCGCTCTACCTGCGCTACCAGGCCCATCGCCATTCCGGCGGCGGCATGGACCAGGACAGCCGTGACCAGTATTCCCACTTCCTGCTGCAAAGCCGGGTCAACACGCGCCTGATCGAGTTCCGCGACGCGGGCAAGCTGATGATGGTGTCGATCGTCGACATCCTCGGCGACGGAGTGTCCTCGGTCTATACCTTCTTCGAGCCCGGCATCGCCGCCGCCAGCTTCGGCACTTACAACATTCTGTGGCAGATCGAGCAGTGCCGCAGCCTCGGGCTACCCTACCTGTATCTTGGCTACTGGATCGGGAACAGCCGCAAAATGGCCTACAAAGCCAGATTCCGGCCGATCGAGGGCCTGATCGACGGCGAGTGGCGCGAGCTCAGCGACAACGACCTCGATTAGATCTCGTTGCGTCCGGACGCTTTATACGCAGCGACTCAAATCGCGCCCCCGTTGTTGCAGAGTTTCGATGTTGCGACAATAGCAACGCCAAGCCGTGGTTGCTTTTATCCATAACCGTGTTTTTGGTACGGATGCGCTTTTCATCCGTACCAAAAACACGGTTGGCGCGCGCAGCGCGCAATGGCGGTGCGACCACATCGGCGGGCGTAGGAGGATACCTCGAGCTGCGGCGATAAAACTTGCGCGGACGGCGGCCCGTCCGCGCGGATCGTCGATTGCGTACGGATGAAAAGCACATCCGCACGCAATCGGCGATCTTGTATAGAAACCCGCGCTGTATTTGCTGACTTGTAACACATCCCGCCTCAAGTCTCCCCGCTCCCTGTAAAATCGCGCCATGCTGTATTCCCTGGCACGCCCCTTTCTGTTCGGGATGGATCCCGAAGCCGCGCACGATCTCGCCCTCGGCTCGCTCAAGCTGATCGAGCGCGCCGGCATGGCCTCGATGCTGGCCGATGCGGGGCCGGCGCGCAGCGTCAAACTCATGGGCCTGGAGTTTCCCAATGCGCTGGGACTGGCCGCCGGCCTGGACAAGAACGGCGAGTACATCGATGCGCTTGCGGCCATGGGCTTCGGTTTCCTCGAGATCGGCACGGTCACGCCGCGGCCGCAGCCGGGCAATCCCAAACCGCGCATGTTCCGCCTGCCCGAGGTGCAGGCCCTGATCAACCGCCTGGGCTTCAACAACCATGGCGTCGAGCAGTTGCTCGCCAACGTCGCGCGGGCCCGTTACCGCGGCGTGCTCGGCATCAACATCGGCAAGAATTTCGACACGCCGATCGAGCGCGCCGCCGACGACTACGAGTTCTGCCTGGCGAAGGTGTATGCGCACGCGAGTTATGTCACGGTGAACGTGTCCTCGCCCAATACCAAGGATCTGCGCCAGTTGCAGGGCACGGACGAACTGGGCGCGCTCGCGGGCAAGTTGAAGACCGAGCAGAGTCGCCTGGCCGACGCGCACGGGCGCTACGTGCCCCTGGTGCTCAAGATCGCACCGGACCTTGACGAGGCCCAACTCGGGTCGATCGCCAGATGCCTGCTCAAGCACAAACTGGACGGCGTCATCGCCACCAACACCACGGTATCGCGCGCAGCCGTGAAAGGCCTGCGGCACGCGGAGGAAACTGGCGGGCTGTCCGGCGCGCCGCTGCGCGATGCCTCGACGCAAGTCATCCGCAAGCTCGCGCAGCTGCTCGAGGGCAGGGTGCCGATCATCGGCGTGGGCGGCGTGATGAGCGCAGCCGACGCGCGCGCCAAGCTCGCAGCCGGCGCGAGCCTGGTGCAGATCTATACCGGCTTCATCTATCGCGGACCGGAGCTGATCGGGGAAATCCTGCGCGAATTCGCTGCCGCCAAACCATGACCGAGCGCGCGCTCGCCGGGAAAATCGACGCCCTGCTGCCGCAGACCCAGTGCACCAAATGCGGCTATAGCGGCTGCCTGCCTTACGCCCGGGCCATCGCGGCGGGCGAAGCCGATATCAACCAGTGCCCGCCCGGCGGCGCAGCCGGCGTGCGCAAGCTCGCTGCCCTGCTCCGGCGCGACGCGAAGCCGCTCAATCCGGCCAACGGCACGGAACAGCGGCGCGCTGTCGCTCGAATCGACGAAGCGCGCTGCATCGGCTGCACCCTGTGCATCCAGGCCTGTCCGGTCGATGCCATCGTCGGCGCAGCCAAGCGCATGCATACCGTGATCGCCGAGTTGTGCACGGGCTGCGATCTGTGCGTCCCGCCTTGTCCGGTGGATTGCATCGACATGCTGCCGTTGCCCGAAGCGCAGGCGCCCTGGACCGAGGCCATGGCCGATGCGGCGCGCGCACGCTTCCAGTTCCGCAACTTGCGCCTCGAGCGCGAACAGGCCGAGCGCGCCGAGCGCCTCGCGCGCAAGGCACAGGAGAAATTGGGGCAGCCCATGCCGGATGCCAAGAAGGCGGCGATCCTCGCGGCGATCGAGCGCGCCAAGGCGAGAAAGGCCGGCATTACACCCAGAAACACGGCCAATCTTCCGCCGCAGGTCCGGGCCGAGATCGCCGCCATCGACGTGCGCCGCGCCGCTGCAAAGAAGCGATGAATCCCGCAAAACGACAGGAAATCTTCGAGCGCTTAAGAAAGGCCAACCCCGAACCGCGCGGCGAACTGGAATACCGCACGCCGTTCGAGCTGCTGATCGCCGTGATCCTGTCGGCCCAGGCGACCGACAAGAGCGTAAACCTGGCCACGCGCAGCCTATACCGGGTGGCGAACACGCCAAAAGCAATGCTCGCCCTCGGCATGGACGGCCTGATCGCGCATATAAAGCGCATAGGTCTGTACCGCACCAAGGCGAAGAACATTCTTGCCACCTGCGAGCTGCTGCTGCAACGGCATGCCGGCAAGGTGCCGCAGGAGCGCGAGGCGCTGGAGCAACTGCCCGGGGTCGGACGCAAAACCGCCAACGTGGTGCTGAACATCGCCTTCGGCCATCCGACCATCGCCGTGGACACGCATATTTTTCGCGTCGGCAACCGCACCGGCCTCGCCCCCGGCAAGACCCCGCTCGAGGTCGAGCAGAAATTGCTGAAATTCGTGCCGCCGGAGTTCCGCCTGCACGCGCACCACTGGCTGATCCTGCATGGGCGCTATGTATGCAAGGCAAGGAAGCCGGAGTGTCCGCAATGCCTGATCGAGGACTTGTGCGAATTCCGGGGTAAGGTAAAGGCCAAAGTGCAGAGTGCTAAATGAAAAACTCCCCATCCCGGCCGGCGCCGATGATTCCGCACTCGCAACGCTGAGCCCCGCGCCATGTTCGACCCCACCCGCGACCAAGTCAGGCACTTCTTTTTCGATGCCTGGCGCAAGTACCGCGAGCGCGAAGTGCTGGCGGCGCTGGAAAACGTCGCCGTCGGCGTGATCCTGCTGCATCCTGAATACCATCCTGTCTTGGATGATCCAGAGCGGCACCGGGACAGGGAATACCGGCCCGAATCGGGCGCTACCAACCCATTCCTGCATATGAGCATGCACCTGGCCATCGAGGAGCAGCTGTCCATCGATCAGCCGCCCGGCATCAAGCGCGAATTCGCGCGAATTGCGGCCAGGCTCGGCGACCGGCATGCCGCCTGTCACGAAGTCATGGAATGTCTTGCCGAAACCGTATGGCAAGCGCAACGCGACGGCGCGACGCCGGACGCGCCGGCTTACCTGGAATGCCTGAAGCGGCGCTAGTGAACCAGGCGGTGCAGCCCGATGACTTTCAGATTGCCGTTCAGGCTGTTGACGTAGGCGGCAATATCCTGAATGTCCTGCGCCGACAACGCGGCCGCCTGGCCGTCCATTACCGGGTTTTTGCGCGCGCCGGACTTATAGTCGGTCAGCGCGCGCGCCAGGTAATCGGCATGCTGGCCGGCCAGGCGCGGAATGTCGGCCGAAATCGGCGTGTTGAAGTCGGCGCCATGACAGGCGGCGCAGGGCTTGGACTTACTCGCACCCGCTGCCCTATCGACGCCGGCGTAGGCGAGCTGGCTCGCAAAGATTGTCAGAGCGATGAGCAGTGCTGTTTTCATGGTCGCCCCTTTACTTGGGTTCGCTGGAATAGTAGGCGGCAAGGTCCGCCATGTCCTGATCGGACAGGCTCTGCGCGACGCCGCGCATCGAGGGATGGCTGCGCGCCCCGGACTTGTAGGCCTGCAGCGCGTTGACGATGTAGACCGGCTGCTGCCCGGTGATCATCGGCACATGATAGACGTGCGGATACACCGTCTTGTAGCCGGGAATGCCGTGACAGCCCGTGCACATGGAAATCTTGCTCTTGGCCGCCTCCGCGTTGCCCACAGGCGCGGGCGCCTGCGCCAGCGCCGAACCGGCCAGCACAAACAGGATAATACCCAGGGTTGTTTTCATCATTTTCACTCTTCAGGGGCGGCTTGCCGGCCCGGTTTGCAAGTCCGGTCTGCAACTGATTTGCCGTCAAATTTCAAAAGGCCGTGGATTCTATACGATAGCGGTTATGGGAGTAAAGAGCGCACCGGTCGCC
>DAIRFM010000004.1:0-20390 GCA_036795025.1 Burkholderiales bacterium
CGTTTCAGCCCTTGAATTTCGACAGCAGGTCGTCCAGATGCTCGTGGCTGGCATAGCTGATCACCAGCTTGCCCGCGCCCTTCTTGCCGGGCTTGATCTCGACCTTGGTACCGAATTTTTCCGACAGCTCTTCTTCGAAGCGCAGGATGTCGCGGCTGGTCCTGAGCTTGCCCGGCTTCTGCTGCTTCGGGTTGAGAATGTCCTGCACCAGCTTCTCGGTTTCGCGCACCGACAGTCCGCGCTCCGCAACCCTCTTCGCCAACTCTTCCTGGCGCCGGCCTTCCAGCGCGAGCAGGGCGCGCGCATGGCCCATGTCGATATTGCCGTCGTAGAGCAGTGCCTGCACGGATTGCGGCAGGTTCAACAAGCGCAGCAGATTCGAGGTCGCGGCGCGCGAGCGGCCCACGGCCTCGGCCGCCTCCTGGTGGGTCATCTTGAATTCGTTGATCAGGCGGTGGATGCCGGTCGCCTCTTCCAGCGGATTCAGATTCTCGCGCTGGATGTTCTCGATCAACGCCATCGCCAGCGCCGCCGAATCGGGCACCTCGCGGATCACGACCGGAATTTCGCGCAGGCCCGCTATTTTCGCCGCACGCCAGCGCCGCTCGCCGGCGATGATCTCGTAGCGCCCCTTGCCGAGCGTGCGCGCCAGAATGGGCTGCATCACGCCCTGGGCCTTGAGCGAGCGCGCCAGCTCTTCCAGCGACGCCTGGTCCATGCGCGTGCGCGGCTGGTATTTGCCCGGCTGAAGCTCTTCGAGCTTCACCGTTTTCAGGGTTTCGCCGCCTGAGGCTTCTTCGTCCTTGCCCAACAGCGCGTCCAGCCCGCGTCCCAGTCCTTTCATCGTTGTTTCCTTTTCCAGGCTAGGCGACCGCGACGGCCGAGCGCGACAGCAACTCGGCCGCCAGCGCCAGGTAAGCCTGCGAACCCTTGCACGCCTTGTCCAGGCTCACCGCCGGCGCGCCGTAGCTTGGCGCCTCGGCCAGGCGCACATTGCGCGGAATGATGGTCGCGTACAGCTTGTCGCCGAAATGCTGTTGCAGCTGGGCCGAGACCTGCTGCGCGAGCGAGTTGCGCGGATCGTACATGGTGCGCAGCAAGCCCTCGATCTCGAGCCGCGGATTGAGGTGCTTGCGCACCTTGCGTATGGTCTCTACCAGGTCGCTCAAGCCTTCCAGCGCGTAGTACTCGCATTGCATCGGAATCATCACCGCCTCGGCCGCGACCAGGCCGTTGAGCGTGAGCAGATTGAGCGCCGGCGGGCAGTCGAGCAGAATGAAGTCGTATTCCGCCGCGATCGTGCCCAATGCCGACTTGAGCCGCGTCTCGCGGTTCTCCAGGGCTACCATTTCGACCTCGGCTCCGGCGAGTTCGCGGTTGGCCG
Organism: Burkholderiales bacterium; assembly: GCA_036795025.1. GTDB lineage: Bacteria > Pseudomonadota > Gammaproteobacteria > Burkholderiales > SG8-39 > 2-12-FULL-64-23. Next base: position 1,385 of record DAIRFM010000004.1, read on the forward strand.
GCACCATGTCGTAACCGCCGGATTCGGACTTTTGCCGCACTGACTGCACCGTCGTCAGCCCGAGCAGCACTTGGTATACGGAGCGCTCCAGATGGCGCTTGTCGATGCCGCTGCCCATGGTGGCGTTGCCCTGCGGATCGAGGTCGACCAGGAGCACGCGCTTGCCGGCGCCGGCAAGGCTGGCGGCAAGATTGACGCTGGTCGTGGTCTTGCCCACCCCGCCCTTCTGGTTGGCGACGGCGAGGATGCGGGGCATCACTGAATTGCTCCCCGAGGGGGCGCGCACCCTTGGGAATCCCCCAAGGCGGAAGGTGATGCAAAGAGGTGCGCGTTTCCACGCCGGGCTTTGCCAATGGCCATGTGGTCGATTTGCATCACCCTGCCTGTTCGTCTTGTCCGATCAACACCAAGTACCGCGCGCCCTCGAGGCCGGGGATTGCAAGCGGCAGCACCTGCTGCACTTTGCAGCCTGGCGGCAGTTTGTCTATTTCCTCATACGGATGCAGGCCTTTCATCGCCGCGAACATCCCGCCGGGCGCGAGCAGATGGCGGGTGATGCGCACGAACTCGCCCATGTCGGAAAAGGCGCGCGAAATGATCACGTCGAACCTGTTCTGCGTCTGCCAGGACTCGACGCGCTCGCTGCATACCTCGGCGTTTTTCAGCTTCAGTTCGATCACCGCCTGATTCAGAAACGCGGCCTTCTTGTGATTGCTGTCGAGCAGGGTCACATGCGTGTCGGGCTTGGCGAGCGCGAGCGGTATGCCGGGCAGCCCGGCGCCGCTGCCCACATCGAGCAGGCGCTTGGCGTGCAGATGCGGCGCCACGGCGAGGCTGTCGAGCAGGTGACGGCTCACCATTTTTTCCGGCTCGCGTATCGCGGTGAGGTTGTATACCCGGTTCCATTTTTCGATCAGCGCGATGTAGTCGAGCAGGCGCTGCTGGATGTCGCGCTCCAGCGTCAATCCGAGCGCAATGAGCCCGCGCTTCAGTTGATCGGCCGCGCTCATGCTGCGGGCCGCTGCTCGCGCGCATCGTCCGAAAGGCTGTCACCCTGATCTGCGTCACCGGCGTTGGACTGGGGAGCGCGAGGGGACGCATTGCCGCGCTTGGCCGTGGTCTCGAATCCCCGCTTCAGGTGCACCAGAAGCAGGGAAATAGCAGCCGGCGTGAGGCCCGAGATGCGCGAGGCCTGACCCAGGGTCTCGGGTCTGTGCTGGTTGAGCTTTTGCTGCGCTTCCTTGGACAACCCGCGCACCGCGCGGTAATCGAGATCGCGCGGCAACGCGGTCGCCTCGTATTGCTCGCGCCGCAGAACTTCGTCGTGCTGGCGCGCGATGTAGCCGTCGTACTTGATCTGGATCTCGACCTGCTCGGCCACTACCGGGTCGACGACGGCCTCGCCGGTGCCCGGCAGGGACATGAGGCTGGCGTAGCTCACGTCGGGGCGCCGCAGCAGATCAGTAAGTGCATACTCTCGTTCTATGCCTTTACCTAAAACCCTCTCCGCATCTATTTGCGGCAACAGTCGGGGGTTGATCCAGGTCGATTTAAGCCGCTCGAGTTCCCTCGCAACCGCCTCGCGCTTGCGCTCGAAGGCGACCCAGCGGACGTCATCGACCAGGCCCAGGCTGCGCCCCATCTCGGTCAGGCGCATGTCTGCGTTGTCCTCGCGCAGCATCAGCCGGTACTCGGCGCGGCTGGTAAACATGCGATAGGGCTCGGACACGCCGCGGGTGATCAGATCGTCCACCAGCACGCCGATGTAGGCTTGGTCGCGGCGCGGACACCAAGCTTCCCGGCCTTGCACCTGCAGGGCCGCGTTGATGCCGGCCAGCAAACCCTGGGCAGCGGCTTCTTCGTAGCCGGTGGTGCCGTTGATCTGGCCGGCGAAAAACAATCCGGAAATCGCCTTCGTTTCCAGCGAAGCCCTGAGGCCGCGCGGATCGAAGTAGTCGTACTCGATGGCGTAACCGGGGCGCAGAATATGCGCGCGCTCGAGGCCCTTGATCGAGCGCACCAGTTCGAGTTGCACATCGAAAGGCAGGCTGGTCGAGATGCCGTTGGGATAGAACTCGTTGGTGGAAAGGCCTTCGGGCTCGAGGAAAATCTGATGGCTCGCCTTGCCCGCGAAGCGGTGGATCTTGTCTTCAATCGACGGGCAGTAGCGCGGGCCGATGCCTTCGATCACGCCGGTATACATGGGCGAGCGGTCGAGGCCGCCGCGGATGATCTCATGCGTGCGCGCGTTGGTGTGGGTGATCCAGCAGGGCAGTTGCCGCGGGTGCATGGCACGGTTGCCGAGGTAGGAGAACACCGGCGCCGGCTCGTCGCCCGGCTGCTCCTGCGTCGCCGAAAAATCGATCGAGCGGCCGTCTATGCGCGGCGGCGTGCCGGTTTTCAGGCGGCCGACCGGAAGCTTCAGCTCGCGCAGCCGCGCCGCCAGGCTGATCGAGGGCGGGTCGCCGGCCCTCCCCGCCTGGTAATTGACCATGCCGACGTGGATCAGGCCGGAAAGAAAAGTGCCTGTGGTCAGGACCACCGCGCGCCCGGTGAAACGGATACCCAGTTGCGTCACCACGCCACTGACCCGGTCGCCCTCGAGCGTGAGGTCATCCACCGCCTGCTGAAACAAAGTGAGATTGGGCTGATTTTCCAGGCGCGAACGGATCGCCTTCTTGTACAGCAATCGGTCCGCCTGGGCGCGGGTGGCGCGCACCGCCGCCCCCTTGCTCGAATTAAGGATGCGAAACTGGATGCCGGCCTCGTCCGTGGCGATTGCCATGGCGCCGCCCAGCGCGTCGACTTCCTTGACCAGATGCCCCTTGCCGATGCCGCCGATCGAAGGATTGCAGGACATCTGCCCCAGGGTCTCGATATTGTGCGTGAGCAGCAGGGTGTTACACCCGGCGCGGGCCGCGGCCAGCGCAGCCTCGGTCCCGGCGTGCCCGCCGCCAACCACGATTACGTCGAATTCGGTAGGAAAATGCATATGCCCGCTGCCGTTCCAAAGAGGCGCGATTTTACGCTGTTTTCCCTCAAACCGTAATCCGTTGTTCCACGTGGAACAACGTGGCCGAGTCTCGGTTGGCGTGCTTTTATCCGAAGTCGTCGATTTCATGCGGATGGTTTCTATCCGCATGAAATCGAGGACTCAATGCGGCGCATGTACTGAGGCAGATCGGAACAGTAGGAACGACGGTGGTATATCGAAGGCCGCATTCAACCGTGTTTTCTGTACGGATACAAACCATCCGTACAGAAAACACGGTTATGGATAAAAGCCCCCCAAGCAGAGCCCTGCCACACTGTTCCACGTGGAACAATCAGGCAGCCTTGCCCGAAACCAGACCGAGATAGCTTTCGATCACGCGCGGATTGGATGCGAGCTCGGCGCTTGAACCTTCCAGGACGATTTCGCCGGTTTCCAGCACGTAGCCATAATCGGCCACCTGCAGCGCCGCGCGGGCGTTCTGCTCCACCAGCAGGATGGAGACCCCGGTTTCGCGCAGGCCGGCGATGACGTGGAAGATATCGCGCACGATCAGCGGCGCCAAGCCTAGGCTGGGCTCGTCCAGCATCAGCAGGCGCGGACGGCTCATAAGGGCGCGGCCCAGCGCCAGCATCTGGCGCTCGCCGCCGGAAAGCGTGCCGGCCAACTGCCGGCGGCGTTCCTTCAGACGCGGAAACAACCGGTAGACCAGTTCGAAATCGGCAGCGATGGTTTTGTCGCGTTTGCGATAGCGGTGAAAGGCGCCGAGCACCAGGTTGTCCTCGACCGTCATGGCGGCAAACAGTTCGCGCCGCTCCGGCACCAGACACAGACCCCGGCTCACGCGCTGCTCCGGTTCCACGCGCGTGATTTCCTGGCCGGCATAGCTGACGCTGCCGCGTGCAGTCAGCATCCCCATGAGAGCAGCCAGAAGCGTAGTCTTGCCCGCGCCGTTGGGACCGATGACCGTGACTATCCTGCCCTCTTCCACGCGCAGCCCGGCCTGGTGCACGGCTTCGACCTTGCCGTAGGCCACGCACAGACCGCGCACTTCCAGGAGCGCGCTCATTTGACGCCCCCGAGATAAGCTTCAAGCACCACCGGGTTTGCCTGGATCTCCTGCGGCAGGCCCTCGGCCAGTTTTTCGCCGAAGTCCATCACCACCAGCCGGTCCACCAGCTTCATCACGAAATCCATGTCGTGCTCGACCAGCAGGATGCTCATGCCCTCGGACTTGAGCCTGCGCAGGAGGTCGGCCAGCGCGCGCTTTTCCTGGTAACGCAGCCCGGCCGCGGGCTCGTCGAGAAGCAGCAGCACCGGATCGGCGCAGAGCGCGCGCGCGATTTCGAGAATGCGCTGCTGGCCCAGCGCCAGGCTGCCCGCCGGTTCGTGGACGCTGGCTCCGAGTCCGACGCGCTCGAGCTGGCGCACCGCCTCCGCGAGCAGCTTCGCCTCCTCCGAACGCTCCAGGTGCAGCGCGGCGCTGACCACGCCTCTCGCGCCGCGCAGGTGCGCCCCGATCGCTACGTTCTCGAGCACGCTCATGGTTGGCAACAGGTGCACCTGCTGGAAAGTGCGCGCCAGGCCGCGCAGGACGATGGCGCGCGCGGACAAGGCGTCGATGCGCTCGCCGCGGAAATGCACCTCGCCACCCGTGGGTGGCAGCACGCCCGTGACCAGATTGAACACGGTGCTCTTGCCGGCGCCGTTGGGGCCGATCAACCCCAGAATCTCGCCGCTGTCCATGACAAAGGACAGGTCGTTTACGGCCACCAGGCCGCCGAATGCCTTGCGCGCCGCCTTTACCTCCAACAGGGTTTCGCCCACAGCGGGTCGCGCGCGCTGCGTCAGCGCCTCTGTCGCCGCCGGCAGCGGCTTGTCCGGCCCGGGAAAATGGCGCACGGCGAGGGGCATGATGCCGTCTCGCGCGCGTTGCAGCAGGACCACCAGCAGCACGCCGAAGACGATCATCTCGAAGTTGCCGCTTTGCCCGAGTAGCTTGGGCAGCAGGTCCTGCAGCCACTGCTTGAGTATGGTCAGGATCCCCGCTCCGACCACTGCGCCCCAGACCGAGGCGGCGCCGCCGACTACGGCCATGAACAGGTACTCGATGCCGGCGTTGATCGAAAACGGCGTGGGATTGACGAACCGGAGCAGGTGCGCGTAGAGCCAGCCCGACAGACTGGCGAGCAGCGCGGCATAGATGAAAATGACGATTTTCATCCGGGCCGTATCTACGCCAAAGCTCTCTGCCATCAATCCCCCTCCTTTCAGGGCGCGGATAGCCCGGCCGGAGCGCGAATCGAGCAGATTGTGTATGGACAGCAGTGCCAGCAAGACCAGCGTCCAGATGAGGTAATGGAACTTGCGGCCGGAATCGAGCACCAGACCGAAAAGATTAATTGCAGGCAGGCTGGAGATGCCGGTATAGCCGCCGAGAAACTCCATATTGCCGAACAGATAGTACAGGCTGATACCCCAGGCGATGGTTCCCAGCGGCAGATAATGACCCGAAAGCCGCAGACTAATGAACCCAAGGAAAAGGGATACGGCGAAAGTGAGCGCCAACCCTCCAAGTAAGGTTATCCACGGCGACACGCCATAGGCTGTAGTCAGATAGGCGGTGGTATAAGCGCCCAGGCCGACAAAAGCCGCCTGCCCGAAAGAGGTCAACCCGCCAACCCCGGTGAGCAGCACCAGACCCAGCGCCACAATGCTATACAGGCCGATGTAGTTCAGCAGGGTGACATGGAACTCGGGTAGCACCAGCGGCGCCACCAGTATGAAAGCGAGGAACACGCCTAGGACGAAGCGCGCCCGGGTCACGCCGCCGCGGCTCATTCCTCGTCTTCCTCGATATGGTGGGTGGTGAGCGAGCGCCACACCAGCACTGGAATGATCAGGGTGAAGACGATTACTTCCTTGTAGGCGCTGGCCCAAAACGAGGCATAGGCTTCGAGCATCCCGACCAGCAGCGCGCCTGCGGCGGCGATGGGATAGCTCACCATACCACCCATGATGGCGCCGACGAAACCCTTCAGCCCCACCAGAAAACCCGAGTCGTAGTAGATGGTGGTGATGGGTGCGACCAGGATCCCGGAAAGAACCCCGATCAGCGCCGCGAGCGTGAAGCTCAATTTGCCCGCCATCGCCGGGGACACGCCTACCAATCGCGCGCCCACGCGGTTGATGGCGGTGGCGCGCAGCGCCTTACCGTAAATAGTGCGCTCGAAGAAAAGAAACAGCGCCACGATCAGCGCCAGGCTCGCGCCTATCACCCACAGGCTCTGCCCGGAAATATTGAGCACTCCCAGTTTCCATTGCGCGTCGGAGAAAGGCGGTGTGCGCGAACCCTCGGCACCGAAGAACACCAACCCCAGGCCGGTCATGGCGAAGTGCACCGCGACCGAAATGATGAGCAGCACCAGCACCGATGCATTGGCGAGCGGCTGGTAGGCCAAACGATAGACCATCGGCCCGAGCGGCACCACCAGGGCGAGCGCCAGCAGAACCTGCAGTGTGAGCGCTGGCTTCTGTGGCGCGCCCCACCAGGCAAGCCACAGCAGGGCGGCTGGGATGATGATGTATTTGAAAACGATGGCTGGAATGCGCTGCGCTGCGCCCAAGCGCAGCGCTTGCACCAGTTCCACGGCCGCGACAGCCAGGCCGGCGCACAACAGCAGCCAGGCCGTTCCTGGCAGCTTGCCCAGTTGCAGGCTGGCGAGCGTAAGCGCGCCGTAGGTCACAAATTCGCCTTGCGGGATAAATATCACCCGCGTCACCGCGAATACCAGCACCAGGGCCAGGGCCAGCAGCGCGTAGATCGCGCCATTGGTCAGGCCGTCCTGGATCAGAAAAAGGGCGATCTCGGCGTTCAAGTTTGCAGCTTAGTCAGAAATGGCGAAGGCCGCGCTGGCGACAAAAGAAGGTGGCCTTTGCGCCCACGCCTAGTGCCGCACCCCGCATCGCCGCCGTTGCTCACGCCTTATTATTGAGTTTGGTCGATCAACAGCGCGCAGTCTACCCGCTTGCCGTTCAAACCGCAGCAGCAGCCTGGCGCCGGCGCTGCGCCGAAGCCCCCGCCGCCGGCACCATCCACGCGGGGCCAGGCAAAGAGAACTTGCAAATATCACCGCGCATTATTTCATCAATCCCAGTTCCCTGAAGTACCGGATCGCCCCGGGATGAAAAGGCACAGTGTTGCCTACCAGCATTAACTCTTTGGTGGTGTTAGCTACCGCCGGGTGCAACAGCTTGAATTCCTCGAAATTGTCGAGCACCGCCTTGATGACGAGATAAGCCATTGGTTCCGGCAGATCCGCACTCACCACCATTGTAGCGAGCGCGCGAGCTTGTCCACTACCTCGTCCAGTTGCGCCTCGCTGATGATGTAAGGCGGGGCGAGCACCACATGGTCGCCGGCCACTCCATCGAGCGAACCACCCATGGGATGTATCCCCTCATTTTGTAACGCGCTCTCAGGGTACGAGGCGCGCCTCCAGCAACTGGCGTTCGAGCGCCAGGGGCTGCGGCAGCCTGTCCTTGAGCTTGGCGAACAGTTCGTCATGCAGCTTCAGTTCGCGCCCCCAAGCGGCGCGGTCTATGCTGGTGACGCTGGCGTACTTGTCGGCGCCGAATTCCAGCCCCTGCCAGTGCAAATCATCGAACTCCGGCATCCAGCCCAGCGGTGTTTCGATGGCGTGGGCCTGTCCCTGGCAGCGCCCGACGATCCAACTGAGCACGCGCATGTTTTCGCCGAATCCGGGCCAGAGGAACTTACCCGTAGCATCCTTGCGGAACCAGTTGACCTGAAAGATGTGCGGCGGCCGTTTCACTTTCTTGCCTACGGCCAGCCAGTGCTTGAAATAATCACCCATGTGGTAGCCGCAAAAGGCGATCATGGCGAAAGGGTCGCGGCGCACCACGCCGACCTGACCGACGATGGCGGCGGTGGTTTCGGAACCCATGGTCGCGGCCTTGTACACCCCGTCCTCCCAGTTGAAGGCTTCGACCACCAGCGGCGCGGTGTCGGACCGCCGCCCGCCGAACAGGAAGGCCGAGATCGGCAAGCCGTTCGGGTCGTCCCAAGCCGGATCGAGCGAGGGGCACTGCGTCGCCGGGACGGTAAAGCGCGAATTAGGGTGCGCCGCGTTGCGTCCGCATCCCGGGGTCCATGCCTGTCCGGTCCAGTCGGTGAGCTTGGCCGGCGGCGCATCGGTCATGCCTTCCCACCACACGTCGCCCTCGGGCGTCTCGGCGACGTTGGTGAAAATGGTGCCGCGCTCGATCGACTTCATGCAGTTGGGGTTGCTGTGGACATTGGTGCCCGGGGCAACGCCGAAATAACCGGCCTCGGGGTTGATCGCGTAGAACTTGCCGTCCTCGTGTGGCTTGATCCAGGCGATGTCCTCGCCTACGGTCTCCACCTTCCAGCCTTCAAAGCCTTTGGGTGGAACCAGCATCGCAAGGTTGGTCTTGCCGCAGGCGCTGGGGAAGGCGGCCGCGATATAGTTTTTCTGCCCCTGCGGATTGGTGATGCCCAGGATCAGCATGTGCTCGGCCAACCACCCCTGGTCGCGCGCCATCACCGAGGCAATGCGCAGCGCCAGGCATTTTTTGCCCAGCAGCGCATTGCCGCCGTAGCCCGAGCCGTAGGACCAGATCTCGCGCGTCTCGGGAAAATGGACGATCCACTTTTCGGCGTTGCAAGGCCAGCGCCCGGATTTTTCGCCGGCTGCCAGGGGCATGCCCACCGAGTGCATGCAGGGAACAAAATTTCCGTCCTCCCCAAGCACGTCATACACCGCCCGTCCCATGCGGGTCATGATTTTCATGCTCACCACCACATAGGGCGAATCCGAGAGTTCAACGCCGATGTGGGCGATGGGCGAACCCAGCGGCCCCATCGAGAACGGCACCACGTACATGGTGCGCCCGCGCATGCAACCGTCGAACAGGCGGCCGAGGGTGCCGCGCATTTCCGCCGGCGCGATCCAGTTGTTGGTGGGGCCCGCGTCATCCTGCTTTTCGCTGCAGATGAAGGTGCGCTCCTCGACCCGCGCAACGTCGGACGGATCCGACAGCGCCAGATAGCTGTTCGGGCGCAGCTTGGGATTGAGGCGCCGCAGCATTCCGGAGGCGACCATTTCCTGGCACAGGCACTCGTATTCGTCCTGTGAGCCGTCGCACCAGAGGATGCGATCCGGCTTGGCGAGCTGCGCCATGTGCGCGACCCATTCCCGCACGCCGCGGTGTCTGACGAACTCGGGCACGTTTGAAACCGCGGTGTTTTTGGCAACGGGTAGGTTCATGTTTTGTCTGCCTGGTTGTTAACGAAATGTCCCGCAGCCTTGCGCGCCAAGATCTGGTAACGCGGCGGACCGGCGGAAAAAAGTTTCGCATTCTACAACGAACCCCCGCCTGGGCGGGCTAGAGCACCGCCACGATAAACAGGCGCCGGAAAGGAAACAGGGTTTTACCGTCCGGCTGGCGTGGATAGGCCTGCGCGACACGCTGCCGATATTCGGATTCGAAGGCTGCACGCCGGCGGCTTTCGGCGCGCTGATCCACAGCGAAACCGAGAAATGGGCAAAGGTCGTGAGACAAGCGGGGATCCGCCCGGAATAGGGGGTCCGCTAGTTCAAGCTCAAATCACCGAGGAGGCGCAGAGGACGCCGGGAAATATTTGGGAAACAAGAGATGGCCTCTGCGTTCCGTGCGCCTCTGCAGTGAGATGAAGTTCAACTTTCAGCCGCCGGCTACTCCACCTTGATCCCGGCCCGCTCCACCACCTTGCGCCAGCGCTCAATGTCGGATTTGATCAACGCCTGAAACTGCTCCGGCGTTCCGCCTGCGGCGGTTACGCCATCTGCGGCGAGCAGGTCCTCCATCGCCTTCGACTTCAATATCTGACCCGCCTCGCTGTTGAGGCGATCCACGATGGCCTTCGGTATTCCCTTTGGCCCCACGAGGCCGTGCCATAGAATCACCTCATAGCCGGGGACCCCCGCTTCAGCCACCGTAGGCAATTCGGGCGCGGCAGAAATGCGCCTGGACGTGGTGACGGCGAGGCCGCGCAGGCGACCGGACTTGATGTGTTGCAGCGAGGTCGAGACGCTGCCGAAGATCAGTTGCACGTTTCCGGCGATGGCATCGTTGAGGGCCGGACCGGTACCTTTGTAGGGAACATGCACGATCTTGATCTTGGCCATGTCGAGAAACAACTCGGACGCCAGATGCGTGATGCTGCCCTGCCCGGCTGAGGCATAGGAGAGCTTGTCCGGCTGCTTCTTCGCCAGGTCGATCAGTTCTTTCAGCGTTTTCACCGGGACCGAGGGATGAACTGCGACGACGAACGGCCCCTGAGACAGCTGGATGATGGGGCTGATATCGTTCCCGGAGTCGTAGGAAAGCTTGTATAGACTCGGGTTGACCGTATAGCTTCCGGCTATCAGCAACAGCGTATAGCCGTCGGGTGCCGACTTGACCGCCAGTTCGGCGCCAAGATTGCCGCCGGCGCCGGGGCGGTTATCCACGATGAACTGCTGGCCGAGACGTTCGCTGAGCTTCTGCGCGATGAAGCGCCCGATGAAGTCCGACCCGCCGCCCGGCGCGAACGGCACGATGATGTGCACCGGCTTGGTCGGGTATTGCTGTGCACACGCAAGTCCCGGCGCAAAAATGCCGAGAGCAAAGATTACGCCGGCCAGTACGCCTTTCATATCGAGCCCCCTTTCGCGTTGTCGAGTTCGCAATTTACCTTAATTGGGCTTTCCCCGGGCCCTCGCGTCACTTGCCGATGCAGAAACGGGAGAAGATTTCGCCGAGCAGGTCATCGGCAGCGAATTCGCCGGTGATGCTGTTGAGTTGTTCCTGCGCCTGGCGCAGCTCTTCGGCGAACAATTCAGGCCGGCTGAATTGTTCGCCTGCGCCGGCCACGTGCTCCGCTGCCCGGCGCAACGCCACCAGATGCCGCTCGCGCGCCATGAACAGGTCTTCCGCACCCTGCTGCCAGCCGGCGACGGCGAGCAACTCGGCGCGCAGCAAATCCATGCCCGCGCCGGTCTTCGCGGAAAGGTGGATGCTCGCGCCGGCCTGCGTCTGCTCGAGCCTTGCAGCGGTCCCGGCGAGGTCGGTCTTGTTGTGCACGAACACGCGCTTTACGCCTTGGGGAATGCGCGCCACCAGTTCCAGGTCCTGCTTGGTCACGCCCGTGCGCGCGTCGACCAGCAGCAGGACGACATCGGCTCTGCCGATCTCGCTCCAGGTGCGCGCGATGCCCAGACGTTCAACCTCGTCCTGGGTATCGCGCAGGCCCGCGGTGTCGACAATGTTGAGCGGCACGCCGTCGATCTGGATCGCCTGGCGCACGCTGTCGCGCGTGGTGCCTGGAATGGCGGTGACGATGGCGAGTTCCTCGCCCGCCAGACGATTCAGCAGGCTGGACTTGCCCACGTTGGGTTGACCCGCCAGCACCACCTGCAAGCCGGTACGCAGCAGGCTCCCCTGCCGGCTTTTCGCGAGCGCGGTCTCGATCGCTTGCAGCAACCTCGCGTGGCGCCCCTTGGCGTCGGCTCGGTCCAAAGGATCGACCTCCTCCTCGGGAAAGTCGAGCGTCGCCTCCACCAGCATGCGCAGTTCGATCAATTGCCGCACCAATGCCTCGACCGCGGCCGAGAACTCGCCGCGCAGCGAACGCAGCGCGCAGCGCGCGGCGCTGTCGGAGGCAGCTTCGATCAGGTCGGCCACGCTCTCGGCTTGGGCCAAGTCGAGCTTGTCATTGAGAAACGCGCGGCGGGTGAATTCGCCCGGCTCGGCCAGGCGCGCGCCCAGCTCGAGGCAGCGCTTGAGCAGCATCTGCATCACCACCGGACCGCCATGACCCTGCAGCTCGAGCACTTCTTCGCCGGTGTAGGAATGCGGGGCGGGGAAATAAAGCGCGAGGCCGTCGTCTATGGCCGCGCCGCGCGCATCGAGGAAGGCCGCCCTGATGGCACGGCGTGCCGCGGGCACTTTGCCGAGCAGTGCCAGCGCGAGCGGCACCAGACTTCTGCCCGACACCCGCACCACACCTATGCCTCCGCGTCCGGGAGCCGTGGCTATTGCCGCAATCGGGTCATCCGGCTGGGTCACGGACTAGCCCTCCAAGAGACTGTTCTGGAAACCGGGCCGGTCTCAGGCAGGATCGCCGGCGGGCAAGGCGTCAGCGCCGCGCGGGGGCTTTTTTTCCATCCCCGATCATGCGGGTGATCTGCCATTGCTGCGCGATGGAGAGAATATTGTTGACCAGCCAGTAGAGCACCAGCCCGGCGGGGAAGAAAAAGAACATCACGCCGAAGGCGAAGGGCATGATCATCATGACCTTGGCCTGCACCGGGTCGGGAGGTACCGGATTGAGCTTGGTCTGGATTACCATCGAGCCCATCATCAGCAGCGGCAGCACGTAATAGGGATCCTGTGCCGACAAGTCGTGGATCCAGAAGTAGAACGGCGCATGACGCAGCTCGACGCTAGCGAGCAGCACCCAATAAAGCGAGATGAATACCGGAATCTGCACCACGATGGGCAGGCAGCCGCCCAAGGGATTGATTTTCTCGGTCTTGTACAACTCCATCATGGCCTGGTTCAGGCGCGCCCGATCGTTGCCATACTGCTCGCGCAGTTTCGTCATGCGCGGGGTCACCAGCTTCATCTTGGCCATGGACTTGTAACTCGCCGCCGAAAGCGGAAAGAAAACCGCCTTGATGAGCACCGTGAGCAGAATGATGGCGACGCCCCAATTGCCCACCCACCGGTGCAGAAATTGCAGCAGCCAGAACAGCGGCGCGGCGACTACGGTAAGCCAGCCGTAATCGACGGTCAGATTCAGCCCGGGCGCGATCTCCTTCAGCGCATCCTGCTCCTGCGGCCCGGCATAGAGGGAAACCGAAACACTGCCGCTGGCATTGGGCGCGATCGCCGCCACCGGCAGGATCACGCCGACCGAATACAGTTTGTCCGCCAGCGGCTTCGCGTAAAACTCTCGTTGGGTCCCTTCCTTTGGCAGCCAGGCGCTGACGAAATAATGCTGCAGCATGGCGATCCAGCCGTTGTCGGCGGTCTTGGGGAAGCTGGCCTTGTCCTTATCCAGATCGCTGAAGGAAATCTTATGGAATTTCTCCTGCTCGGTGTAGATGGCAGCGCCGGTATAAGTATTCACCATCTTCGGGTCGCCCGCAGGCGAGGCACCGTCGCGCAAAAACTGAAAATACGCATGCGCCTCCAGCGGCGCCGCGCTGCCATTGATTATTTCATGGCTGATGTCGATGACGTAGCTCCGGCGATGGAAGGTGAGCGTCTTCACCGTTTTCACCCCCTCGGGACCCGGGGCCTCCAGCCGCACCTGCAGCTTGTCCTGTCCATCTGTAAGCGCATACTCTCTCGCCCCAGCACTATACATAGTCTTGTGCGTTGGTAGGCCGGGTCCGATCAGGCCGCTTTGAGCGGCATAATGATGCTCGGGCGCAAACAGCACGAAATTCACTTTCTCGTCCAGCGTGTCTTTTTGCCGGAGCAACTCCAGGCGCACGATATCGCCACCCTGCAAATCGATATCTGCGACCAGGTTATCGGTCGTGACCCTGAGGGTCTCGTGCTTTGCCGGCGCCGCCGCGTTCGGCGGAATGGCGTCGCCTGGCTTTCGCTGCGCAGCGGGCGTCGCCTGCGCCGGCACGCTGGGGCTGGGCACGGTCGCCTGGACCGTACCCTGTTGCGCGATCGTCGGGGTTGGTGGCCGGTGTTCCTTCTGCCAGGAATCCCAAAGGAGCAGCAGCGAGAACGAAAACACGAAAAACAGAATCAGACGTTGCGTATCCATGGGGGCTCAGGGAACAGGGTCATAACCGCCGGGATGCCAGGGGTGGCAGCGTGCGATGCGCTTGAGCGCAAGCCAGCTGCCGTACCCGGCGCCGTGTTTGTCTATCGCTTCCGCGGCATAATCCGAACAGGAAGGAAAAAAGCGGCAACTGGGCCCGAGCAGCGGACTCAGGCAGTAGCGGTACGCTTTGATCAGGGTAAGGAGAAGCTTGCTCACACCGCCTACTCCCCGTCAGTCTTGCACCAGGCCGCGAGCAACTTCTCAATCTCGACGCCGCTTGGCTCGCCCCGCTGTGGGTTGCGCGCCCTGACTATGTAGTCGCGTTGCTGCAATCGGTGCTGCAGCCGCCGGAAGGTCTCGCGCACCAGGCGCCGGAAGCGGTTGCGATCCACGGCGCGGGGCCATGCGTGGCGTCCGGCAATCACACCCAGGCGCGGGCCGCTGTCGCTAGGCATCGAGTGCAGTTGCATGCCACCACCGCTTGCAGACCGGCCGCGGGCGAGCACTGAGGTGATCTGCGCCTTGCGGCGCAGCCTTTGCTCCCTGGAGAAGCCGAACTGGGAGCTTGACCTCAAACCGAAAGGCGGGCCCGGCCGCGGGCCCGGCGTGCGCGAATGACCGCGCGACCGCCGCGGGTGCGCATGCGCACGAGAAAGCCGTGGGTACGTTTTCTGCGGACAACGGAGGGCTGATAGGTGCGCTTCATGTTGGGATTCTTTCTTGCTTACGACAGAACCCGGCATTTAACCTCAAAATGCCATTTTCTGTCAATGCAATCGTTAAGTTCAGGTGAATAAATGCCTGTGGATAACTTGGCCGCGACAGGCTAAAATGGGTGCTTGTTTTCGTCTTCAATCCCAAGCTTCCTTACATACTAAAACGGGGCCATGGAAAGATTCTGGCTTTCCTGCCTGAGCCGCTTAGAAAATGAGCTCCCGGCACAACAGTTCAACACCTGGATCAAGCCCCTCCGACTCGACAGCAAGACGCCTTCCGGGCAGATTGCTCTCCTGGCGCCGAACCGCTTCGTCTTGGACTGGATCAAGAACCGCTACCTCGCCCGCATCGAGGCGATGGCGGCCGAGTATTTTTCCTCACCCATACGCGTAAGCCTGGCCATGGCGCAAGCCGAAGCGGCGGCCGCTCCGCCGGCGGCGGCTTCGGTCACCCAGCCCGCGCGGCGGCGTTCCAGCGGCCACGAAAAGGCGGGCCTGATTCCAGAGTTTACGTTCGACAATTTCGTCATCGGCAAGGCGAACCAGCTGGCGCGCGCCGCGGGGCTGCAGGTGTCCGAGCACCCCGGCACTTCCTACAATCCGCTGTTTGTCTATGGCGGGGTCGGCCTGGGCAAGACGCACTTGATCCACGCGGTGGGCAACAATGTGCTGGCGCAGCACCCCACCGCCAAAGTACGCTACCTGCACGCCGCGCAGTACATCTCCGACGTGGTGCGCGCCTACCACCAGAAGTCTTTCGACGAGTTCAAGCGCTATTACCATTCGCTCGACCTGCTGCTGATCGACGACATTCAGTTCTTCAGCGGCAAGGACCGCACGCAGGAGGAGTTTTTCTACGCCTTCAACGCGCTGATCGAAGCGCACAAGCAAGTCATCATCACCTGCGACACCTACCCCAAAGACATCAGCGGCATCGAAGAGAGACTCAAGTCGCGCTTCTCTTGGGGCCTTTCGGTCGGGATCGAGCCGCCGGAGCAGGAGATGCGGGTGGCCATCATCCTGAAAAAAGCCGAGGCCATCTCGGTGCGCCTGGACGAGGAGGTCGCGTTCTTCATTGCCAAGCATATCCGCTCCAACGTGCGCGAACTGGAGGGGGCGCTAAAAAGCGTCATCGCCTTTTCCCGCTTCAACGGCAAGGATATTTCGCTCGATCTGGCCAAGGAAGCGCTCAAGGATCTGCTGTCGGTGCAGAACCGCCAAATATCCATCGACAATATCCAAAAAACCGTGGCCGAGTTCTACAAGATCAAGATCTCCGACATGCACTCGAAGAAACGCAGCCGCAACGTCGCCCGGCCGCGCCAGATGGCGATGGCGCTGGCGAAGGAACTGACGCAGCACAGCCTGCCCGATATCGGAGATGCGTTCGGCAACCGCGATCACACGACCGTGCTGCACGCGTGCCGCACGATCGCGTCGTTACGCGAGAAGCACACCGAGATCAACCACGACTACCACGTACTGGAACAGGTGCTCAAGGGGTGAAAGCCTCTGGTGACAACTTTGTGGCTTCCTGTGGATCACTTCGACTTTTGCCGCGCGCGACATTGTGTCCCCAAACTATAAAAAACGAATCACAGGGTTATACATGCGAGAAATGCAGCCTAGCAGCAGGAAAATAAAGGAAAATACCGAGATATCCCCGGAAGCAAGCCTCATTATCATCATTATCAGGAAGATATAATGAATACTATTAAGATAAATAGGGAGACTTTGCTGGAGCCGCTCTATGCTGTTTCCGGCATCATCGAGCGGCGCCACACACTGCCCATCCTTTCCAACGTCCTGCTGGAACGCAATGGCACGGACATCACCATCGTCGCCACCGACATCGAGATTCAAATCTCGGCGCGGGCGGTTTGCGAAAACCCGGGGGAGGCCAAGGCCATCACCGTAGGCGCGAGAAAATTGCTGGACATCCTGCGCGCGTTGCCCGAGCAGTCCGAGGTAACGCTGACGCTGCAGGAAAAGAAACTGCAGGTGAAAGCCGCCAAGAGCCGATTCAACCTGCAGACCTTGCCGGCCGAGGATTTTCCCAAGCTGTCCCTGGCCGAGGGCGCGAGCACCAAAATGACGCTACCGCAGAAAGTGTTGAAGCATTTGTTTCTGTCGGTGCAGTACGCCATGGCGCAGCAGGATATACGCTATTACCTGAATGGCCTGCTGCTGGTGACGGGAGGAGACAAGATCACTGTCGTAGCCACTGACGGGCACCGCCTTGCCCTGGCTAGCGCGGCGCACAAGATAGACGGGGTGCAGGAGGTGATCCTGCCGCGCAAGACCATTCTCGAATTGTCCAAGCTCATGTCCGACAGCGATGACCCGGTAGAGGTGGAACTGTCGCCGACGCAGGCACGCTTCTCCTTCGGCGGCATCGTTCTTATCTCCAAGCTGGTGGACGGCAAATTTCCCGATTACACGCGTGTCATTCCGACTACGCACAACAAGAAGTTATTGCTCAACCGGATCGTGCTGTTGCAGGCCCTGCAGCGCGCCGCCATTCTCACCAACGAGAAGTTCAAAGGCGTGCGCTGGGTGCTGGTCGATGGCAGCCTCAAGATCATCTGCAGCAACAACGAGCAGGAAGAGGCGCAGGAGGAACTCGATGTGACTTATTCCGGCGATGCCCTGGACATAGGCTTCAATGTCAACTATCTGCAGGACGTACTCAACAATCTGGACTGCGGCGAGGTCGAGTGTGCCTTGGGCGACGCCAACTCGAGCGCCCTGATCACGGTTCCGGGAAACGACAATTTCAAGTACGTCGTCATGCCGATGCGCATCTGAGCGGTTTTGGCAAGAAGCAGGCATACCACTTTTAAAGCTCCGCATATTTGTCACGCAGGTTAAGAGAAGGCAGGTTAAGAGAAGAACAGGAATGAACGATAAAACGAATCCGCAGCACGTCGGCAACGGCCACTACGAAGAAAGCAGCATCAAGGTGCTCAAGGGCCTGGATGCGGTGCGCAAGCGTCCCGGCATGTACATCGGCGACACTTCCGACGGCACCGGCCTGCACCACATGGTGTTCGAGGTGGTGGACAACGCCATCGACGAGGCCCTGGCAGGCTACTGCGACGACATCACGGTAACCATTCACACCGACAACTCGATCAGCGTCACCGACAACGGCCGCGGCATTCCTACCGGCAAACATCCGGATGACGAGCAGGGACGCTCGACTGCCGAAATCGTCATGACCGAGCTGCATGCCGGCGGCAAGTTCGACAACAATTCGTACAAGATCGCAGGCGGCCTGCATGGTGTCGGCGTATCCGTGGTAAATGCTTTGTCGGAGTGGCTGCGCCTCACCATACGCCGCGAGGGCAAGACCTACAGCATGGAGTTCCGCGGCGGGGTTCCCACCGCGCCGCTGCAACAAACCGGCACGACCGAGCGCCGCGGCACCGAGGTGCATTTCCTGGCGAGCACCGCCACCTTCAGCTCGGTCCAATATCACTACGACATCCTGGCGAAGCGGCTGCGCGAGTTGTCCTTCCTCAATAACGGCGTCAAGATCCGGCTGGTGGACCAACTCGCGGGCAAGGAGGAAAACTTCGCCTTCTCCGGCGGCGTGAAGGGGTTTGTCGAGTTCATCAACCGCAATAAGACGGTGCTGCACAACAACATATTCCATGCCGTCGGCGAAAAAGAAGGCATCATCGTGGAAGTCGCGATGCAATGGAACGACTCGTATCAGGAGCAGGTGTTCTGCTTCACCAACAACATTCCGCAGCGCGACGGCGGCACGCACCTGACCGGGCTGCGCGCGGCGATGACGCGCACGCTGAACCAGTACATCGAGGGCCAGGAACTGGCCAAGAAAGCCAAAGTCGAGACCACCGGGGAGGACATGCGCGAGGGCCTGAGTTGCGTGCTTTCGGTGAAGGTGCCGGAGCCGAAGTTCTCCTCGCAGACCAAGGACAAGCTGGTGAGCTCGGAGGTGCAGCCGGTGGTGCAGGAGGTGGTCGCGGCCAAGCTCGCCGAGTTCCTGCTCGAGCGGCCCGGCGACGCGAAGATCATCACCGCCAAGATCGTCGACGCCGCGCGCGCGCGGGAGGCGGCGAGGAAGGCGCGCGAAATGACGCGCCGCAAAGGCGTGCTCGACGGCATGGGCCTGCCGGGCAAGCTCGCCGACTGCCAGGAGAAGGACCCGGCGCTATGCGAAATCTACCTGGTGGAGGGAGACTCGGCCGGCGGCTCTGCCAAGCAGGGGCGCGACCGCAAGTTCCAGGCGATCCTGCCGCTCAAGGGCAAGATACTCAATGTGGAGAAGGCGCGTTTCGACAAGCTCATCTCTTCCGCCGAGATCGCCACCCTGATCACCGCCCTCGGAACGGGCATCAAGGACGACTACAACCTCGGCAAGCTGCGCTATCACCGCATCATCATCATGACCGACGCCGACGTCGACGGCGCGCA
>DAIRFM010000059.1:0-8248 GCA_036795025.1 Burkholderiales bacterium
TTGCGAACGCAGTGGGACGGCCGGTGAGGTCGGCGACGCCGCCGGGCGGGAAGGGTACGACCATGGTGATGTGGCGGCTGGGATACGCCTCCTGCGCCAGGGCAGGGCCGGCCAGCAGTGCCAATACAAGCGCATAAAGAATTCGTTTCATATTGTTGCCCTCGATGTTGGATTGAATTCGGCGCATCTTGGACGCGGCGGTGAAGGGTGTCAAGGACAGGCGGTGGTCCGTGCCGGATACGCTAAAATGCGGCATCGCATTCCAGCACCTGCCGTGAATCTCATCGCGCTTGAAACCTCCACCGAATACTGTTCGCTCGCCGTGTTGCGCGGCGCAAAGGTGTTCGAGCGCAGCTTCCATGCCGGGCAACGGCACTCGGAACTCGCCCTGCCCGCACTGCGCGAGCTGCTGCAGCAAGCGGGGCTGGACATGCAGGCCATCGAAGGCATTGCCTACGGCGCGGGGCCGGGATCGTTCACCGGGCTGCGCATCGCCTGCGGCATCGCCCAGGGACTGGCGCTGGCGCGCAATCTGCCGGTAGCCGGCATTGGCACGCTGCTCGCGCTGGCCGAGGATTGCGGCGCCAACAAGGTGATCGCCTGCCTCGATGCGCGCATGGGCGAGGTGTATCATGCTGCGTATCGCAAGAGCGGCGGTAAATGGATCGAAATGCATGCGCCCGCGCTTTACCGGCCCCACGGCGTGCCGCAGGTCGAAGGCAGGGATTGGGTCGGTTGCGGCAGCGGTTTTCGCGTGCATGCAGCGGCACTGGCGCAGTGTTACGACGGCAAAATCTCGCGCACCGATGCCGACGCGATCCCGAATGCGGCGGCAATGCTGCGTCTTGCGCAACCGGTGTTCGCTGCCGGGCAGGGCGTCGATGCGGCCGCCGCTGCGCCGCTCTACGTGCGCGACAAGGTGGCACTGAAGACGAGCGAACGATGAGCGCCGTACTCAAACCCGTGATCGAGTTGCGTCCCATGGCCGAGGCCGATCTGCCGGCGGTGATGGCGATCGAAAACGCGATCTATGCTTTTCCCTGGACGCAGGGCAATTTTCGCGATTCGCTCGCCGCCGGCTACAGTTGCTGGATCTATGCGCGCAACGGCGAGGTGATCGGCTATGCCGTGGTGATGCTGGCGGCAGACGAGGCGCATTTGCTCAACCTCAGCATTGCCGCGGCTTGTCAAAAGCAGGGCTACGGCAGCCTGTTGCTGCGGCGTCTGTGCGAAGTCGCCCGCGGGCGCGGCGCGCGGCTGATTTTCCTGGAAGTGCGGCCCTCCAATGTTGCCGGGCTACGGCTGTATGAGCGTCATGGTTTCCAGCAGGTGGGCTTGAGGCGCGAGTACTATCCTGCGCAGGCCGGCCGCGAGGACGCGCTGATACTCGGCCTGCCGCTATGAGTTCGCGCCGGGAATTGTTCCTCGAGGAAATCGGCTTGACGCCGCTGTGGCGGCTGAAAGCCAGGGAGGCGGGAGCGCAGAGGGGGGAGGAGCAGGATTTCGCCGTCTCGGACGCCGCGGTCCCGGCCGGCGTCGCGAAGCCGGCCACGTCGCGACCCGCGACGGCCGCGGACGATCGCGCCGGGCGCATCGCGCGCATGGACTGGCCCGAACTCAAGGCGACAGTCGCCGCGTGCACGGCCTGCGGCCTGCGCAAAACCTGTACCCAGACCGTGTTCGGCGTCGGCGACGAGCAGGCCGACTGGCTGCTGGTGGGCGAGGCGCCAGGCGCCGAAGAAGACGCGCGCGGCGAGCCCTTTGTTGGTCAGGCGGGGAAATTGCTCGACGGCATGCTCGCGGGCATCGACTTGAAGCGCGGGGAGAACGTCTACATCGCCAATGTGCTCAAGTGCCGGCCGCCGGGAAACCGCAATCCCGAGCACGCGGAAGTGGCGCAGTGCTCGCCGTTTCTCTCGCGCCAGGTCGAACTGATCCGGCCCAAGCTGATCCTCGCCATGGGGCGCTTCGCCTGCCAGACGCTGCTCGACACCGACGCCAGCATCGCTTCGTTGCGCGGCCGCCTGCACCGTTATCAGGGCGTGCCCCTCATCGTCACCTATCATCCGGCCTACCTGCTGCGCAGCCTGCCGGACAAGGCGAAGGCATGGGAAGATCTTTGCTTCGCCCGCCGCACCATGGCGGAATTGCATGGCGAACTGCATACTCAGACCTGAAGGTGCGCAGCAGCGGCTTGAAATCCACATCCGCGCCCGCACCTAGGGAACGAGTCATATCGAGGAGAATTCACATGCGCAGAATATGGGTCATAGTGCTGGCTGCAGTCGCGCTGGGTCTTTCCGGCTGCGGTTACAACAACATGCAGCGCGGCGACGAACAGATCAAGGGCAGCTGGTCCGAAGTGCTGAACCAGTACCAGCGCCGCGCCGACTTGGTGCCGAACCTGGTAAACACAGTGAAGGGATTCGCGGCACAGGAGCAGCAAGTCCTGATCCAGGTGACCGAGGCGCGCGCGCGCGTGGGCAGCATCCAGGCGACGCCCGAACTGATCAACGATCCTGCTGCTTTCGCCAAGTTCCAGCAAGCGCAGGCGGGTCTTTCCAGCGCGCTCTCAAGGCTGCTGGTGGTTTCGGAAAACTATCCGCAGTTGAAATCGGATGCGAATTTCCGCGACCTGCAGGCGCAGCTCGAAGGCACCGAGAACCGCATCGCGGTGGCGCGCAACCGCTACATCAAGTCGGTGCAGGAATACAACACCCTGATCCGGACTTTCCCCAACAACCTGACGGCGATGGCGTTCGGCTACCAGGTGAAGCCCAATTTTGCGGTCGAGAACGAGAAGGCCATCGCCACCCCGCCGACGGTGAGTTTCGATAAGCCTGCGGCCGCGTCCGCGCCCGCACCGGCCAAGTGAACTGAGTTGCGGGGTTGCGCTCCGAATCCCTATGCGGGGCCGCAGGATAGCAATATTTTTTTGCCCATAAGCTGCTGATTCGCTTGATGCCATTTCGGAGTGGGCGCAAAATGCCGGCTTACAGACCGGCGCTTTGGCCGTATACTTCGAACTTCAACTATCAAGCCTACCAGCTGGAAGGATGACAAATTGGCAAAGCCTAACTACCAATATGAAAAGCGTCAGAAGGACCTAGCGAAGAGGAAAAAGCAGGAAGAAAAGCGACTGCGCAAGCTGGAGAAAAACGCTGTTCCGACTGTGGATAATCCGGATCAGGCCCCGACCCCCGTTCCGGCGCCTGACACGGGAGAAACTTCATAGGTGAATGGCGCCATTAGATCAGCTTCCTGCCCGGAGGTTCATTTGCCAGGAATTTTGCGCGAACTCTTGCAAAAAATACCCCTGAAGTAGTATTTCTCACCATTTCCTCGCTGCCCCAAACACCCTATAATCGCGGCCTGCGCCTGTCGCCGGCTCCTCGCGATCCTTCCTGTCGGACGGATATTCGCCGAATGCCGTTAATTCCGTCGGCGTCACGTTCAACTCCAGCTAATTCGCGCCGCCGAGCGGCATGAGATCAGCCTGAAGTCCATTTTCCTGGCCGGAAGGGGCGTGCGCCTGATGACGAGGTAGGTGGGGGACTTTTGATGCAGCGCAAAATTGGACCCTATGCATACGGCTACACTGGCTTGCGTCAACGAGAATTTTGTGGGCGGGCATCTTGAAAGGGCACTGCGGCAATGCTTGAAGCGCGACAACTCGAGTGCACGCGAGGCGAACGGCGGCTATTCCGCGAACTGAGCTTCAGGCTCGGTCGCGGCCAGCTGCTGCGCGTGGCTGGAGCCAACGGCAGCGGCAAGACGAGCTTGCTGCGCATCATGTGCGGCTTGCTTGCGCCGAGCGCGGGGGAGTTGCGCTGGCGCGGGCGGCCGATTCGTGCCGAGCGCGAGGAGTATTCGAGGAATCTGGTCTTCATCGGCCATCTCAATGCCCTGAAGGACGATCTCACGGCGCTGGAAAACCTCCAGGTTGCGGCAGCACTGGCAGGGATGTCCGCCGAAGCCGAGCGCATGCTCGCCGGGCTCGATCGCTTTGGCGTCGCCCATTGCGCCGAGTTGCCGGCGAAAGTGCTGTCTCAGGGACAGCGGCGCCGCGTGGCCCTGGCCAGACTCGCGCTCTCCCCGGCGGTGCCTTTATGGATTCTCGATGAACCGTTCTCCGCGCTCGATGTCGGAGCCGTGTTGGAGCTCGAGCGTCTGCTCACCGCGCATCTCGCTTCGGGTGGCATGGTCGTATTGACCACGCATCAGGAAGTGCAGGTGGTGGCGCATGCGGTGCTGCGCGTCGATCTCGACGCGCATACTGCGGCACTGCTGGCCGCATGATCAGGGCGCTCGGTTGGGTACTGCGACGCGACCTGCTGCTCGCATTTCGGCGCCGGGGCGACGTCGTCAATGCGCTCGTTTTTTTCGTCATAGTGGTGAGCCTGTTCCCGCTCGGCGTCGGTCCCGAAGCCAGCCAGTTGCGCAACATGGCGCCCGGCGTGTTGTGGGTGGCGGCGTTGCTCGCCTGCATGCTGTCGCTGGCGCGGCTGTTCGCGCCCGACCACCAGGACGGGACGCTGGAGCAGATGCTGCTCGCGGGCGAGCCGCTGGTCGTTCTGGTCATGGGGAAGGTGATATCGCACTGGCTGGTATCGGGATTGCCGCTGGTGCTGATAGCACCGCTGCTGGGCCTGCAATTCGACCTCCCGGGCGACGCGCTCGCCGTGCTGTGTGTGTCGCTTCTGATCGGCACGCCGGTGCTGAGCCTGATCGGGGCCGTCGCCGCGGCGCTCACTTTGGGAGTGCGCGGCAGCGGCGTGCTGGTCGCGCTGCTGGTGCTGCCGCTGTATGTGCCGGTGTTGATTTTCGGCGCCGGCTCGGTCGGCGCGACCGCGGCCGGCACGGGGGCCGAGGCGCATCTGCTGCTGCTCGGCGGATTTCTGGCGCTGGCGCTCGTGCTTGCCCCCTGGGCGAGCGCCGCGGCCCTGCGCATAGCGATGGAATGAAAGAGCAATGATTAAATCGGAAAGATTCAGCTGGTTTCATTTTTCCTCGCCGCAGACCTTCTATCCGCTGGCGGGCACGCTGCAGCCATGGTTCGCCGCTGCCGCCACGCTGCTTTGCGCCGCGGGCCTGTATCTCAGCTTTTTCGTCGCCCCCACCGACGCGCAGCAAGGCGAGGCCTACCGCATTATCTTCATCCATGTTCCGGCAGCCTGGATGTCGATGTTTCTCTACCTGGTGATGGGGTTCTGGTCCGGGGTGGGGCTGGTGCTCAATACGCGGCTGTCGTCGATGGTGGCGACCGCGCTCGCCCCGACCGGCGCGTTGTTTACCTTCATCGCGCTGTGGACCGGCGCGTTGTGGGGCAAGCCGACCTGGGGCACCTGGTGGGTTTGGGACGCGCGCCTGACCTCGGAACTGATCCTGCTGTTTCTGTACATAGGTTTCATGGCGCTGCAGGCTGCGATCGATGATCCGCGCCGGGCGGACAAGGCTGGCGCGGTGCTCGCGCTGGTGGGCGTGATCAACGTTCCGATAATCTATTATTCGGTACAGTGGTGGAGCACGCTGCACCAGGGCGCGTCGGTGAGCATGAAAAGTGCGCCGTCCATGGCGACGACGATGTTGATCGGAATGCTGATAATGGCGCTGGGTTTCTGGATGTATAGCATCGCGGCCGTATTGGCGCGGGTGCGCTGCGTGATTCTCGAACGCGAGCGCCATACCGAGTGGGTGATGGAGGAAGTGGGTGGACAAGCATGAACTGGCACAGCTGGTCGGAATTTCTGGCGATGGGAGGGTACGCGCTGTACGTGTGGGGTTCCTACGCCGTGACCCTGGTCGTGCTTATTGGCGAAATCGTGGCGCTCGCCATGCGCCGGCGCGGCGTGATCGAGCGTCTGGCCAAATTTTACGCGGCGCGCAGGAGAAATCATGAAACCGAGGCATAAACGTTTTGTTCTGATCGGGGTCGGGGTCGCCGGGTTGGCGCTCTCCGCCAGCCTGGTGCTTTCCGCTTTTCAGAAAAATCTGGTGTTCTTTTTCACGCCGAGCCAGGTCGCCGCCAATGAGGCGCCGGTCGGCAAGAGCTTTCGCGTCGGCGGCCTGGTGGAAAAAGGCAGCCTCAAGCGCGAAGCCGATGGCTTGACCGTGCACTTCGTGGTGACCGATACTGCGAAGAGCATTCCGGTGGTGTACCGCGGCATACTGCCCGACCTGTTCCGCGAGGGAAAAGGCGTGGTAACGCAGGGAAAGGTCGGACCGGACGGCCTGTTCCGTGCCGAAGAGGTGCTGGCCAAGCACGACGAGAATTACATGCCGCCGGCCGCGCAGGATGCGCTCAACCAAGCAACCGCCAAGACCGCGGCGCAGTCGGTGGTGCCGCCGCCGAAAGGAAAATAATGGTTCCCGAGCTCGGACACTTCGCCCTGATTCTCGCGCTTTGCATCGCGCTGGTGCAGAGCATCCTGCCGCTTGCCGGCGCGGCGCGCGGCAATGACGCGTGGATGGCGCTCGCACGGCCTGCGGCACAGGCGCAGTGCCTGTTCATCGCACTCGCCTTCGGTTGCCTTACTTATGCCTTCGTGTCCAATGACTTCTCGGTGAAATACGTGGCCGAGCATTCCAACACGCAGTTGCCGCTCGCCTATCGCGTCGCCGGCGTGTGGGGCGGCCACGAAGGTTCGCTGCTGTTGTGGACGCTGATGCTGGGACTGTGGATGTTCGCCGTGAGCATTTTCAGCCGCAGCTTGCCGCAGGAGATGGTGTCGCGGGTACTCAGCGTCATGGGGATGGTCGCCGTCGGGTTCCTGTTGTTCATGCTGTTTGCCTCCAACCCGTTCGAACGGCTGCTGCCCGCGGCGGCCGACGGCCGCGACCTCAACCCTCTGCTGCAGGACCCCGGCATGGTGTTTCATCCGCCCATGCTCTACATGGGCTATGTCGGCTTCTCCGTGGCGTTCGCCTTTTCCATGGCGGCGCTGATCGACGGCCGGCTCGACGCCACCTGGGCGCGCTGGTCGCGTCCCTGGACCACCGTCGCATGGTCCGTCCTCACGCTGGGCATCGCCCTTGGCAGCGGTTGGGCCTACTATGTGCTCGGCTGGGGCGGCTGGTGGTTCTGGGATCCGGTGGAGAATGCCTCGTTCATGCCCTGGCTGGTTGGAACGGCCCTGATCCATTCGCTGGCCGTGACCGAAAAGCGCGGCGCGTTCAGGAGCTGGACCGTATTTCTGGCGATCCTCGCGTTTTCGCTGAGTTTGCTCGGGACGTTCCTGGTGCGCTCCGGCGTGCTCACTTCGGTGCATGCCTTTGCCACCGATCCGAAGCGCGGCATCTTCATCCTCGTCTTCCTCGCGGTGGTGGTGGGTTCATCGCTCACGCTGTTCGCCTGGCGCGCGTCCAAGGTCGGGCTGGGCGGGCGCTTCGCGCTGGTGTCGCGCGAATCGATGCTGCTCACCAATAATGCGCTGTTGCTGGTCGCCGCAGGCGCGGTGCTGCTGGGCACGCTCTATCCGCTCGTGCTCGATGCGTTCGGCTTGGGCAAGATTTCTGTCGGACCGCCGTATTTCGAGGCCGTATTCGTGCCGCTGATGGCGCCGGCGCTGTTCCTGATGGGCATTGCGCCGCTGGCGCGCTGGAAACAGGCCAGCCTGCCGGAACTGGCCGTGCGCCTGCGCTGGGCTCTGGCGGTGAGCTTCGCCGCAGCGATTATTGTGCCGCTCGCCATGGGTCACTGGAGCACCATGGTCGGCTTCAGCCTGCTGCTGGCGGCGTGGATCGCCGCGACCAGCGTAGTCAACCTCAAAGCGAAACTCGCGCATGCGCCGAAAGGGGGAATCGGCGCGCGCCTGGCGCAGTTGCCGCGCAGCTACTACGGCATGCTGCTCGCCCATCTCGGCATAGCGGTGTTCATCGTCGGTGTAGCGCTGGTGAAGGGGTACGAGGCTGAAACCGACGTGCGCATGGAAGTGGGCGATACCGCGCACTTACATGGCTACACCTTCCGGTTTACGGCGATCAACGAGGTGAAGGGGCCGAATTACACCTCGGAGCGCGGCACCATCGAAGTGACGCGCGGCGCCGAGCCCGTGGTGACGCTGAATCCGGAAAAGCGCCTGTATACCGTGCAAAACATGCCGATGACCGAAGCGGCGATCGACGCCGGCTTTACGCGCCACCTGTACGTTGCGCTGGGCGACTCGATTACCCCGACGGCCTGGGTCGTGCGCATCTATCACAAGCCTTTCATCGGCTGGATTTGGGGCGGTTGCCTGCTGATGGGCAT
>DAIRFM010000060.1:0-8241 GCA_036795025.1 Burkholderiales bacterium
GAGCGGGTACAATTTTACTATGAACAGGCTGCTGATCGTTGGTTGCGGCGATATCGCGCTGCGCGCGCTGCCGCAACTCGCGCGGAATTACCAGGTCTTCGGCCTGGTTCGCGCCGCCGCGCAGGCCGATCGCATCGCCGCGCTCGGCGCGATACCGCTCACGGGCGATCTCGATAATCCGGCTACGCTGGCGGCGCTGGCCGGAGTGGCGGACCTGGTATTGCACCTCGCGCCGCCGGGCGAGAGCGGCGACCGGGACCAGCGCAGCGCCAATCTGATCGCCGCGCTCTCGACGCGGCCGCCCGAGCGCCTGGTCTACATCAGCACCAGCGGTGTCTATGGGGATTGCGGCGGAGCCTGGGTGGACGAGGACCGGCCGCTTGCGCCGCAGACCGTTCGTGCCCTGCGCCGGGTCGACGCGGAGCGCTCGCTCCTCGCCTGGGGCAAGCAAAGCGGCGTGGCCGTGGCTGTCCTGCGCGTGCCCGGAATCTATGCGGCCGAGCGCCTGCCGCTGGCGCAGCTGAAGCGCGCCTCGCCGGTATTGCGCGCCGAGGATGACGTCTATACCAATCACATCCACGCCGACGACCTCGCTGGCATCTGCCTGGCGGCGCTTGAACGGGGCGCGGCCGGCCGCGTATACAATGCGAGCGACGACAGCGAAATCAAAATGGGCGATTACTTCGATCTGGTGGCCGATCGCGCGCGTCTGCCGCGCCCGCCGCGCATAGCGCGCACGGCGGCGGAGGCGGGCGCCATTGCCGAAGGCCTGCTGTCCTTCATGCGCGAATCGCGACGTCTCACCAATACGCGCATGAAAGCCGAGCTGGGCGTGCGGTTGCGCTACCCGAGCGTGTACGAGGGCGTGCCGCCGGTCGTGGCGAACTGAACCCGAACCGAACCGATGGACAGCTTGCTCGTCGTCACCAGCCTGCCGGACCGCGAAAGCGCGGAAAAACTCGCCGTCTTGCTGATCGAGCGGCGTCTCGCCGCCTGCGTCAACATCCTCGCCCCCTGCGCCTCGGTCTACCGCTGGCAAGGTAAAATTCAGCATGACGAGGAGCATCCGCTGCTGATCAAGACCGTGCAGGATCGCTACGCGGAGCTGGAAGCGTCGATCCGCGCCAACCATCCCTATGAACTTCCAGAGATCATTGCGGTCCGAATAGCTGACGGTCTGCCGGCCTATCTGCAGTGGGTCGAATCCGAAACGCACCACAACGACGAGCGGGCCTGAGCCCTATGATGCGAATCAACCTGTACCGAATCTTCGCCTTGCTGTTGTCGTTATCGCTGCACGGGTTTGCCGGTGCACAGGACCTGCTCGACCCGGCGCAGGCATTCAAGTTCTCGGCGCAGGCAATAGACGCGGGCACGATCGAGGTGCGCTACCGGATCGCCGACGGCTATTACCTGTACCGCGACAAGTTCAAATTCGCGGTCGAGCCCGCCACCGTGAAACTGGGCACGGCGCAGTTCCCCAACGGCGATATCCATAACGACGAATTTTTCGGCAAAGTCGAGACCTACCGCAAAGAGGTGCGCGTCCGCCTGCCGCTCACGCGCGATGCCGCCGCAACCCAGCTCAAGCTGGCGGTCACCTCTCAGGGCTGTGCCGACGTGGGCGTGTGCTACGTACCGCAGGTGCAAACGGCCGAGATCAAACTCGCCGCGCTCGCGCTCGCGCCTGCGTCCGGCGCATCCGGGCCGGGAGCGGCATCAACGCCCTTCGCTGAGGCGGCACCCGCGCCGGACTCGCCCAGCGTGATCGGCGAAGAAGCGCGCTTCGAGAAGCTGCTCGCCTCGGGCAGCCTGTGGCTGATCGCCGCCGCATTTTTCGGCGCCGGCATCCTGCTCACTTTCACCCCTTGCGTGCTGCCGATGATTCCCATCCTGTCGGGCATCATCGTCGGAGAAGGCCGCAACGCCACCCGCGCGCGCGCATTCACGCTGTCCTTCGCCTATGTCCTGGGCATGTCGGTCACCTACACCGCGATCGGCATCGGCGCGGCGCTCTCGGGCAGCCTCTTGTCCGCGGCGCTGCAGAATCCCTGGGTGCTGTCCGCCTTCGCCGCGGTGTTCGTGCTGCTCTCGCTATCGATGTTCGGTTTCTATGAACTGCAGCTGCCCTCCGGGTTTCACGCGAAGGTCACCGAGACCAGCAGCCGGCTCAAGGGCGGACACTTCGGCGCGGTGGTGCTGATGGGCGTATTTTCCGCGGCCATCGTCAGTCCCTGCGTGGCCGCACCGCTGGCCGGCGCGCTGCTCTACATCAGCCAGACCCGCGATGTGGTGCTGGGAGGCATCGCGCTGTTCGCCATGTCCATCGGCATGGGCGTGCCGCTCATCCTGGTCGGCGTGTTCGAGGGTGCGTTCCTGCCCAAGTCCGGCCACTGGATGCGGTCGGTGAAGCATTTTTTTGGTGTGTTGCTGCTCGCCGTGGCAATCTGGATCGTGTCGCCGGTGTTGCCGTCGGCGGCGCAAATGCTGGCCTGGGCCGCGCTCCTCGTCGGCTCAGCCATGGTCCTGCGCGCGATCGACCCGCTGCCGCCCGAGGCCGGGACCGCCGCGCGCCTGTGGAAAGGGGTGGGTTTCCTCGCGCTGCTCGCCGGCGCGGCGCTCGCGATCGGCGCGCTCTCGGGCAGCCGCGATGTGCTGCGGCCGCTCGCCGGGCTTGCGGCCGGCGCCGAGCGTGGAGCGCGCGACGTGCGCTTTACGCGCGTCGGCAACCTCGCCGGACTCGAAGCGAAGCTGCAGGCCGCCGGCAAACCGGTGATGCTCGATTTCTACGCCGACTGGTGCGTCTCGTGCAAGGAAATGGAGGCATTCACTTTCACTGACCCCCGGGTGAAAGCGAAACTCGAGGGGATGCTGCTGTTGCAGGCGGATGTCACCGCCAATTCGCCCGAGGACAAGGCATTGCTCAAGCGCTTCAGCCTGTTCGGACCGCCCGGTATCATTTTCTTCGACCGGCAAGGCAGGGAGATTCCTGGGCTGCGGGTGATCGGTTACCAACCGGCGGACATTTTCCTAACCACCCTCAACCGCGCCGCCAGCCTTTGATTGCTTGACATCCTCCGGCCGGTTTGAAACACTGGGTAGCACAAGAAAATAATTCTTCGCTCGCCATCCAGGTTCATCCACAGAGGAGCTCACCATGCGCAGATTCGTCACGCGCTTCATCCCGGCAGCCATTATTGCGGCAATCGTCGCAGCTCCGGTGTTCGCGCAGCAGAAGGAAATAAAAATCGGCGTCATCTACGATTACACCGGCCCGCTTGCAGACGGCGGCTCGGCCGCGGGTGCGATTGGAACCAAGGCCGCAATCGATCTGATGAACGAGAAAGGCGGCGTCGAGGGCTACAAGATCCATGCGTTCTACGCCGACGCGCAGAGCAAGGGCGAGGTGGCCATCAGCGAGACCGAGCGCCTGATCAATCAGGAGAAGGTCGACGTCATATTAGGCGTGTTCTCCAGCGCGCAATGCGTGCCGATGGCGGCCAAGGCGGACGCGGCGAAGAAGTTCACCTGGTTCACCGTCTGCGTGGCTTCGGCGGTGTTCAAGGACCGGAACCTGAAATACGTGTTCCGGCCGCAGGTGCACAGCGACCAGTACGGTTGGGCTTCATGCCAATTCCTCAAAGACAACAGCCAGAACAAACTGGGGATCAAACCGACCGATCTCAAAGTGGCGATCATCTATGAGGACGGGCCCTATGGCGCCGGCATCGCCGCCGGTAACGATGCCTCGTGCAAGGAAATGGGCATGAAGGTGGTGCTGAAGGAGGGCTACTCGCTCACTTCGCCCGACCTGTCCAGCCTGGTGACCAAGCTGCGGCGCGCGCGCCCGGACGTGATTCTGCACACCGGCTACAACCCCGACATCACGCTGTTCCTGCGCCAGGCGAAGGAGCAGGGCTTGAAATGGAAGGCGTTGATCGGCCACGGCGCAGGCTATGCCCAGATCGCCAAGCTCACGGAAACCTTCGGCACCGACGTGAATTACGTCTTCAACGTCGACCCGGCGGCGGCGCAGCTGCTCGACCCGAAGACGCTCAAACCCGGACTGGGCGACCTGACCAAGGAAATGGTCAAGCGCTACCAGGCCGAGAAGGGCTTGAACGAAGTGCCGTCGCACGCGAGCATGGGTTTCAACCACACCTGGGTTTTCCTGAGCGATGTGCTGCCGCGCGCGATCAAGAAATACGGCGGCATCGATTCCGAAGCCTTGCGCAAGGCCGCGCTTGACACCGACATTCCGGTCGGTGGCACCATCCAGGGTTACGGCGTGAAATTCTTCCCCCCCGGATCCAAGATGGCGGGGCAGAACGAGCGCTCGACCCCGGTGGTGATGCAGTACGTCAACGGGCGCACCTATATTGCCTGGCCGAACGCGATCCGCACCACCGACCCGATCATGCCGCTGCCCAAAGGCCACCCGTATGCGCCTTGATGCGTGATTAGCGCCAAGTGCTGCAGCTCAACGGGCTGACCAAGAAGTTCGGGGGATTCACCGCAGTCAGCGGTGTGTCCTTCGAACTCGAGGAAGGCGAGATTCTCGGACTGATCGGTCCCAATGGCTCGGGCAAGAGCACGACGTTCAACCTGATCGCCGGCATGCATGCGCCGACGGCGGGCTCGATCCGTTTCCAGGGAAAAGAGATCGGCGGGCTGGTGCCGGCCGCCGTCTGTCACCTGGGCATAGCCCGCACCTACCAGATTCCGCGGCCGTTCCGCAAACTTTCCATCCTCGAGAACGTCGCGGTCGCGGCGTTCTACGGACAGAACGGGCGCATCGCGCGCACGGTGGCCTGGCAGCAGGCCGAAGAGGCGCTGGAACTGGTGCAATTGCCGCATGCCAACCAGGCGCGCGTCGAAGGCCTGGGCGCGGCGGGCCTGAAAAAACTCGAGCTGGCGCGCGCCCTGGCGACGCAACCCAGGCTGCTTCTGGCCGACGAGAGCCTGGGCGGGCTGGACGAAAAGGAGATGAACCAGGCCGGCGACATGCTCGCGCGCGTGCGCAACGACAAGGGAATCACCATCGTCTGGGTCGAGCACATCATGGGCGTGCTGATGCGCATCGTCGACCGCTGCATCGTGCTCGACCATGGCGAGTTGATCGCGCAGGGCTTGCCGCGCGAAGTGGCGCACGACCCGAAGGTAATCGAGGTTTATCTCGGCAGCGACGCAGCCGAGGTGCAAGAGCGGGTAAGCGCCTGAGCCATGCTTGAGCTCAAATCGGTCTCCGCCGGCTACGGCAGTTTCCAGGCGCTGTTCGACGTTTCGCTCAGGGTCGAGGCAGGGGAGGCAGTGGCGGTGATCGGTCCGAACGGCGCCGGTAAGACAACGCTGCTGCGCGTAATCTCCAAGCTGATGGAGGTATCGAGCGGCGAGGTCGCGATGGAGGGTGTCTCGCTCAATGCCGTGCCCGCGCATCGCGTGATCGACCTGGGCATCGCCCACGTGCCGGAGAACCGGCGCCTGTTTCCGCGCCTGACGGTGGAGGAGAACCTGCGCATCGGCGCCTATCCGCAGGCGGCGCGCGCGCGTTATCCCGAACGCCTGGAATTCGTCTACAGCCTGTTCCCGCGCATGCAGGAGCGGCGCGACCAGCTCGCCGGAACGCTCTCCGGCGGCGAGCAGCAGATGTGCGCCATCGGCCGCGGCCTCATGTCCGGACCCAAACTGCTGCTGCTGGACGAGCCTTCCGCGGGGCTGGCCCCGGTGATCGTGCAGCAAGTATTCGGTCTGGTGCAGAAAATCCGTGCGGAAGGCTACACCGTGCTGATCGTGGAGCAGAACATCCAGCAGGTGCTCAAAGTCGTCGACCGCGCCTACCTGCTCGAGGTCGGACGCATCAAGGCGAGCGGCAAGTCGGCGGATCTGCTCGCCAGCGATGACATCCGTCGCGCCTACATCGGACTCTAGATCCCATGGAAATCTTCGACGTCTTTCTGCTGGAAACCGTGCTGAACGGCATATTGTTCGGCGGCGTGCTGGCGCTGCTGGCACTCGGTCTGAACCTGGTGTTCGGCGTCATCGACGTGGTCTGGATCTGCTACGCCGAACTGGTGATGATCGGCATGTACGCGGTCTATTTTCTCTACATCGTGCATCATGTGCCGCTCTTGATCGCCTTCGTCGTCGGCATCGCCACCGTGGCGCTGGCCGGCGTGGCGCTGCACCAGTTCATCATCCGCCCGGTGCTTGCGAGCGAGCCGATCAACCAGCTGCTGGTGACTGGCGGAATGTTGTTTTTCCTGCAGGCGGCCGCTACGCTCGCCTTCGGCGTGCAGTTCAGGAACCTGGGATTGTCATTGCCCAGTGTGACGCTGGGCGAAATCATGCTGCCGCAGTCGCGCATCTATGCCGCCGGCACGGCCCTTGTCGCCATGCTCGGCCTCGCCCTGTTCCTGAAAAAGACCTATATCGGCATCGCCATCCGCGCCATCAGCCAGGACCGCGCCATCATGCCGCTGATGGGCGTCAACCCGAGCCGGATCTATCTGATCACCTCGGCCATAGGCGGCGGGCTCGCCGGACTGGCGGCCTGCCTGCTGGTGCTGCAGTACGACGTGCATCCGGCCATCGGCCTCACTTTCGGGCCGATCACCTTCATGATTTGCGTGCTCGGCGGGCTGGGCAACATGGTGGGTGGCTTCATCGCCGCCTTTATTTTCGCGCAGTTGATATCGATCGGCGGTTTCTTCTTTCAGATCGAGTGGGGCTACGTCATGGCGTTCGCGTTTTTCATCGTCATGATGTTCATCCGGCCGCAGGGGCTGTTGGGCCGGAAGAGCTAGAGGGACTGATTCATGACCAGACCTGCAGCAGGCTCCAGATGAACCGCGCCGCCTGGATCGCGCTCGGCTTGTTTGCGCTGGTGCCGCTGCTCGGCGTGGGCGATTATTACCTGCACATCGCGATCACCATCATGCTGTGGTCCTTCGTATACACCAGCTGGTCCTTGATGGGACGCTTCGGCCTGGTGTCGTTCGGGCACGGCGCGTTTCTGGGCATAGGCGCGTATGTCACCACTATGCTGTGGAACCATTACGGCGTCACGCCCTGGATCGGCATTCCGCTGGCGCTGTTGCTTGCGGTCGTCGTTGCGGTGCTGATCGGTTATCCCTGCTTTCGCTTTCGCATCACCGGCCATTATTTCGCGCTGGTGACCCTCGCGCTCACCGAGGTCGTGCGC
Organism: Burkholderiales bacterium; assembly: GCA_036795025.1. Classification (GTDB taxonomy): domain Bacteria; phylum Pseudomonadota; class Gammaproteobacteria; order Burkholderiales; family SG8-39; genus 2-12-FULL-64-23. Next base: position 7,202 of record DAIRFM010000060.1, read on the forward strand.
ATGCTGATTGTGGCGCTGCGCGATTTTACCGGCGGCTCGCTCGGGGTGACCCCCAATATCGCGCTTGCCGGCGGCCAGCCGTTCTCGCTGTGGGCCCTGCAGTTCGCGCACAAGGAGGTGTTCTTCTACATCGCGCTCGCGTTCTGGTTGTTCGGGCTGTACGTCTGGCGCAGGATCGATGGCAGCATGATGCGCTACGCTATGGAAGCGATCAGCCAGGAGGAAGACGCGAGCGAATCGGTGGGCATCAACGTCACCCGCACCAAGCTGCTCATCACGGTAATTTCGGCCGCGCTCACCGCGCTCGGCGGCGCGCTCTACGGTCAGTACCAGCTCTACATCAACCCCGATACGGTGTCGGGCGTCGCCCTTTCACTGCAGATTGTGTTCGCGGTGATTGCCGGCGGCATGTTCGTGCAGCTTGGGCCCACCGTGGGCGCCGCGTTCACGCTGCTCCTGGCCGAGGGCTTGCGCGTCGCCGTGGGTCACGAGGTGCACGGTCTGGACTCCACCATTTACGGCCTGATGCTGGTGCTGTTCATCATCTATATGCCGCACGGGATTCTGGGCAAGGTGCTCGAGCTGCGCGCGCGCAAGGCCGGAGCGGCCGCAGCTGCCGGAGATTGAGCCAGCGTGGCTGCCGCGATCTGGGACTACATCATCGTCGGCGCGGGCTCCGCGGGCTGTGTAATGGCCAATCGGCTCAGTGCTTCAGGGCGCTTCTCCGCGCTGTTGCTGGAGGCGGGGCCACGCGATTCAAATCCCTGGATCCATATACCGCTGGGCTATGGCAAGCTGTTCACCGATCCGCGCTACAACTGGATGTTCGAGAGCGAGCCTGAACCCGAGCTCAATAACCGGCGCATCATCCAGCCGCGGGGCAAGGGCTTGGGCGGATCAAGCTCGATCAACGGCTTGGTGCATGTGCGCGGCCAGCGCGAGGATTTCGATCGCTGGGTCAGCCTGGGCAATCGCGGTTGGGGCTACGCCGACGTGCTGCCCTATTTCAAGAAATCGGAAGACTTCCAGCACGGCGCCGA
>DAIRFM010000306.1:0-2951 GCA_036795025.1 Burkholderiales bacterium
TCCTGTTTGATCCGTCAAGCGGGACGAGACTGTAGCAACAACCAAAGGAGGTTCACATGAGCAATATCGATAGACGCAATTTTCTGAAAATGTCCGCCGGCCTCGCCGCCGGCGCCGCCACGGGCGACGTCCTGGCACAGGGCAAGAAGGCTGCCGCAAAACCGGCAGCCGCCGTACCGGCTCTGAACCTGAAACTCGAGAAAGGCGCCAAGCTGCGCGTGCTGCGCTGGAAGCGTTTCGTGGCAGGCGACGAAGACATGTGGCTTGCGAACACCAAGAAATTCACCGAGAAAACCGGTATCGAAGTGCGCGTGGACAGCGAGGGCTGGGAAGACGTGCGGCCCAAGGCGGCGGTGGCCGCCAATATCGGCAGCGGCCCCGACATCATTATCAGCACTTTCGAGGATGCGCACCAGTATCCGGACAAGCTGGTCGACGTGACCGATGTCGCCAACTACCTCGGCGCCAAATACGGCGGCTGGTATGACGCCTCAATCGCATACGGGACGGAGCACGGCAAGGGCAAAAAGTGGATTGCGCTGCCGATGGGCTGCGCCGGGAATTGCATCGTCTACCGCGAAAGCCACATGAAGGCCGCGGGCTTCAGCACCTTTCCCAAGGACACCGCCGGCTTCCTCAAGCTGATGCAGGGATTAAAAGCCAAAGGCACGCCCGGCGGTTTCGCCCTGGGCAACGCCACCGGCGACGGCAACTGCTGGACCCACTGGCTGCTGTGGTCGTTCGGCGGCAAGATGGTCGACGAAAAGAACAACGTCGTCATCAACAGCCCCGAGACCATCAAGGCGCTCGAATATGCCAAGGAGCTGTATCAGACCTTCATCCCGGGCACCCTGTCCTGGCTCGATCCGAACAACAACAAGGCCTTCCTCGACGGCCAGGTTAGCCTGACCGCCAACGGCATCTCCGTCTATTACGCCGCCAAGACTTCGCCCGATGCCAAGCTGAAGGAAATGGCGCTGGACATTCAGCACGCCAATTTCCCGATCGGCCCGGTAGGCAAGCAGACGGAACTCAACCTCGTGTTCCCGATGATGATATTCAAGTACTCCAAATATCCGAATGCCGCCAAGGAGTATCTGCGCTTCATGATGGAGAAAGAGCAATACGAGCCGTGGCAGCAGGCGGCCATCGGCTACGTGACGCAGCCGCTGAGGGCGTACGAATCGAATCCGATCTGGACCGTCGATCCCAAGCACACGCCTTATCGCGATGCGATGAAGATAATGATTCCGAACGGCTATGCCGGCGAAATGGGCTATGCCTCGGCCGCCTCCATGGCCGACTTCATCGTGGTCAACATGGTGGCAGAGGCTGGGTCGGGCGCAAAAACGCCCAAGGAAGCCGCAGAGCGCGCCGAGAAGCGCGCGCAGCGTTACTACAAGGTGTAGAGAGCACATCCCTCTGCCCAGCCACTCAGGCGGGGCAGAGGTTTGAGCCGAGGCGCGCGCGCCGCGCCTCAGCTCAAACCACAACCCACAGCCCCCGTGCACCGGCTCCTCGAAAACCGCAACTTCCTCGGCCTGGCCTTCATGCTGCCGGCCGCGGTGCTGCTGCTGCTTTTTCTCACCTATCCGCTCGGACTGGGGACGTGGCTCGGCTTCACCGACGCCAAAGTGGGGCGCGCGGGCGTATGGGTCGGGCTGGACAATTACGAATACCTGTTCGGCGACGCCGTGGCGCGGCTGTCGCTGTTCAACACCGTCTTTTACACGGTGGTGGCGAGCGTAATCAAGTTCGCTCTCGGCCTGTGGCTGGCGATCCTGCTGAACCAGAACATCCCGTTCAAGTCCGCCGTGCGCGCCGTGGTGCTGCTGCCTTTCATCGTGCCCACCGCGCTGTCGGCAATCGCCTTCTGGTGGATCTACGACTCGCAGTTCTCCATCATCAGCTGGGTGCTGGTCAAGCTGGGCTGGATCGACACCTACATCGACTTCCTCGGCGAGCCCTGGCTTGCGCGCCTGTCGACCATCGCCGCCAACATCTGGCGCGGCGTGCCGTTCGTCGCCATCTGCCTGCTTGCCGGGCTGCAGACCATCCCGCCCTCGCTGTACGAGGCGGCCTCGATCGACGGCGCCAAGCCGTCGCAGCAGTTCTGGTATGTGACGCTGCCGCTGCTCACCCCGATCATCGCGGTGGTGATGACCTTCTCGGTGCTGTTCACCTTCACCGATTTCCAGTTGATCTACGTGCTCACCCGCGGCGGGCCGCTCAATTCAACCCACCTGATGGCGACGCTGTCGTTCCAGCGCGCCATCTCCGGAGGCGCGCTGGGCGAAGGGGCCGCGTTGGCGACTGCGATGATCCCGTTCCTGCTGGCGGCGATCTTGTTTTCGTACTTTGGCCTGCAACGCCGCGCGTGGCAGCAGGGAGCGACCGACAAATGAGCCAGGACGTCGAGGACACGCAAGGCATGAACTACCTGGTATCACTGCCGCGGCGGGTGGTGATCATCTACATCCCCTTGCTCGTTTTCCTGTTCGTGCTGCTGTTCCCGTTCTACTGGATGGGAATTACCGCGTTCAAGCCGAACGCCGAGCTGTTGTCGCGCACGGGCAATCCGTTCTGGGTGATAGCGCCGACGCTGGCCCACTTCAAGCACCTCTTGTTCGAAACCGCCTACCCGGACTGGATGTGGAACACCATCTTGATATCCACGGTGTCAACCTTCTTCTCGCTTGCCGCAAGCGTGCTCGCCGCCTACGCCATCGAGCGCCTGCGCTTCAGTGGCTCGCGCCAGGTCGGCCTGAGCATCTTCCTCGCCTACCTCGTGCCACCCTCGATCCTGTTCATTCCGCTCGCTTACATCGTGTTCCAGCTGGGGCTGTACGATACGCGCTGGGCGCTGATGCTGACCTACCCGACCTTTCTCATCCCTTTCTGCACCTGGCTGCTGATGGGCTATTTCCGCTCCATTCCGTACGAGCTGGAGG